>JALJPB010000040.1 GCA_022969175.1 Colwellia sp.
TTCCTCGTGAAACGGCTGTTATGGTTGTTCGTCAACCATTAGAGTTAGTTGAAATGGCAGAAAAGTTTGACTTTAACATCACGGTAGTTGGTGGTGGTATTTCTGGTCAAGCTGGCGCAATTCGTCACGGTATCACTCGTGCATTAATGGTGTTTGATGAAACATTGCGTGGCGCTTTACGTCAAGCTGGTTTCGTAACTCGTGATGCTCGTAAAGTTGAACGTAAGAAAGTTGGCTTACACAAAGCGCGTAAGAAACCACAATTCTCGAAACGTTAAGATTTATTCTTATACTTTTTCAAAAACCGGCTTCTGCCGGTTTTTTTATATTCAGGGATGAATAATATGTCGCGGTGCCAGGATGGCAAGGAGCGACGAGCCGCCACAAACTCTATTGTATTTATCTGGAAAGTAATAAACAAAGAAAAACTAAGCTCCTCACTCTTTATCTGAGATCAAAAATAAAAACCAAACTCCACGGCATTTATCATTATCTAACAGCAAGCCAGCAGCAAGCCAGAAAATCTTCCTATACAGTTGATACATATCCCTACCCGAAATAGATAACCTTGATAAAATACACGAAGCAGAAAATTCCAGAAAATGTCAAAACCACCATCAAAAAACATTCCAAATGATAACTACTATCATTAAAAAACCACCCGCCCCATTTTATGACACATTTTTTAACATTCATTACTGCAAAACAGCAATTTACCTTGTAAAAAATTAGGCATTTCTTTATGATCATAAAAATTTTTTGTCGCTAGTTTAACTAAACACTAATAAAGTCCTATATTCTTTTATTTAAAAGAGGATGTAATGATAAAAATAGCAAGTTTAGTTAGTATTTTTAATTTGGAGATTATGAATGAGCAATGCGCCCGTGATTAACGGCCGTCGACGCTTTTTAACTGCTGCTACTGCAGTAGTTGGTGGTGTTGGTGTTGCCGGTGTGGCTGTGCCTTTCATTGCTTCCTGGAATCCAAGTGCCCGAGCGAAAGCTGCAGGTGCTCCAGTAGAAGTCAATGTAAGCAAACTAGAGCCAGGTCAACTTATCCGTGCTAAATGGCGTGGTAAACCTGTTTATGTGGTACGTCGTACCGACAAAACGATTAATGATTTGGCTAAACATGATAGCCAACTTAAAGATCCAAAATCAGATGAACCACAACAGCCAAGTTATGCCACTAATGAATATCGTTCCATTTCTCCTGAGTTTTTGGTTGCTCTTGGTGTATGTACTCATTTAGGTTGTGCACCAACTTATCATAAAGGCGATTTTGAAGAGAAAGTTGAAGGCGTTACTGACGGTTTCTACTGTCCATGCCATGGTTCTAAGTTTGATATGGCTGGTCGTGTATTTCAAAGTGTTCCAGCGCCACTGAATTTAGTGATCCCTGAACATTCATTCCCAACTGAAGGCACCTTGTTAATTGGTGTCGGCCAAGGAGAAGCATAATGTTAATGAACTTATTCACTTCTTTTATGGGCTGGATAGATAAACGTTTACCAGTCACTGATGCTTGGAATAAACATTTAGCACAATATCCAGCACCAAAAAACTTTAATTTTTGGTACTTTTTTGGCTCTCTTGCGATGTTAGTTTTAGTGAACCAAATTCTTACCGGTATTTGGTTAACGATGAACTATGAGCCCTCTGGTGATGGTGCCTTTGCCTCAATTGAATACATCATGCGTGATGTCGATTTTGGTTGGTTATTACGTTATATGCATTCAACCGGTGCTTCAGCATTTTTCATCGTGGTGTATTTACACATGATGCGCGGCTTGATGTATGGCTCTTACCAAAAGCCTCGTGAGTTACTATGGATCTTCGGTATGTTGATCTTCTTAGTGCTTATGGCTGAAGCTTTCATGGGATACTTATTACCTTGGGGTAATATGTCTTACTGGGGCGCACAGGTAATTATCTCCTTGTTTGGTGCTATTCCAATTATCGGTGATGATTTAACGCTGTGGATTCGAGGTGATTATGTCATTTCTGGCGCGACATTAAATCGCTTCTTTGCATTGCATGTTATTGCCTTACCTTTAGTTCTAGTTATTTTAGTTTTCTTACATATTTTAGCACTTCATGAAGTTGGCTCTAATAACCCAGATGGCTCTGATATTAAAAAGCCTAAAGGTAGCATTAAACCAGAAGAGTTAAGTAAGTTTACTTTCCATAAACAGTATTCTGAGAAATACGATATTGTTGATGCTGTGCCTTTCCACCCTTATTACACTGTAAAAGATATCATGGGTGTTGTTGGCTTCTTAATTCTTTTCTGTTGGGTGATGTTTTTTGCCCCAGAAGGCGGCGGTTACTTTATGGAAGCGCCAAACTTTGAACCAGCAAACGGCCTTAAAACACCTGAGCATATTGCCCCAGTATGGTATTTTGGTCCTTTCTATACCATTTTACGTATTGTTCCTGATAAGTTATTAGGCGCAATCGCAATGTTTGGTGCTATTGTGATGTTATTCTTATTGCCATGGTTTGATCGCGGCATAGTGAAGTCAGTAAGGTATCGCAGTAAATGGCATTTAATTAACTTAATTCAGTTTTCTATCTGTTTTGTTGTATTAGGGGCTTTAGGTACATTACCTGCAACACCTGTTGCTAACATGATAGGTATTGTGGCGAGTTTTGGTTATTTTGGTTTCTTTATTGCGCTGTGGTTCTACAGTAAGAATGAGAAATGCAAACCTGTTCCAGAGAGGATTACAGACTAATGAAAAGATTATTAATTGCTTTATTTACTGTTATTCCTGCTTTGGCATTTGCTTCAAGTGGTGGTGTACATCTTGATGCCGCTAATAATGATTTAACCGATAAAGAATCGCTAAAACGGGGTTTTGATTCTTATGTTAATTATTGTTTAGGTTGTCATGAGTTACAATACCAACGTTATAGCCGCACCTTTGAAGATTTAGGCATAGATATCGAAGAAGGGACTGCAAAGTATTTATTGAATGGCCAAAAGCCAGGCGAGCATATTAAAAATGCTATGCCAGCTGAAGAAGCCGCTAAATGGTTTGGTAGCGCGCCACCAGATTTAACATTAATAGCACGTTTGAAGCCTGGGCCTGATTACATCTATACTTACTTACGTTCATTTTATGTAGATGAAGCTCGTCCGTTTGGTGTAAACAACACAGTGTTTAAAGATGTTGGTATGCCGCATGTATTGCAAACATTACAAGGTATTCGTACTTTAGATGATGATGGCCATTTAACACCGGCAACTGGTGGAACAATGACTGCAGAAGAATATGATGCTTTTGCACGTGATTTAGCCAACTTTTTTGAATATGTTGGTGAGCCGAACAAACTAGAACGTGAAAGCTTAGGTTATTGGGTAATTGGTTTCTTATGTATTCTCTTTATCCTTTCTTATTTACTTAAGAAAGAATATTGGCGAGATGTTCATTAATAACATTTTTTGTTATTTATGATTTTGGGGATTATTTAGTACTAGACTATGCTCTAGTGGTGAATAGTCCCTTTGTTAGTTTATTAGATTTTAAAAGTTTTAATTGGAGGCAAAATGGCCGTAGCAGCAAACAAACGCTCTGTGATGAATTTATACTCGCATGCAGATGATATGTATAGTCATCAAACACGCATCGTATTGGCAGAAAAAGGCGTTGGTGTAGATATACACTTAGTTGACTTGGCAAACTTGCCAGAAGACTTATTAGACTTAAATCCGTATGGAACAATTCCAACGTTAATTGATCGTGAATTAGCTTTATACGAAGCAAAAATCATTATTGAATATTTAGATGAGCGTTTTCCTCACCCACCATTGATGCCGGTTTATCCTGTATCTCGTGGCCGTAGCCGTTTAATGATGTTCCGCGTTGAAAATGATTGGTACAGCTTAGCAAAAATTATTTTATCAGGCAGTGCAGCAGAAGCTGAAAAGGCACGTCAAGAGCTTAAAGAAAGCTTGTTAAGTGTTGCACCTATTTTAAACGAAGCCCCTTATTTTATGAGTGAAGAGTTTAGTTTAGTTGATTGCTACCTTGCTCCTTTATTATGGCGTTTACCTGCATTTGGTATTGAGCTTATTGGTCAAGGTTCTAAAGAACTTAAAACCTACATGTTGCGATTGTTCGAACGTGAGTCATTCCAAGCTTCTTTAACAGAAGAAGAGCGTGAATTGCGCATAAGCAATATTGCTTAATGACCATTAAAATGACGTCAAATAAGCCCTATTTAATTGGGGCTTTTTATGATTGGATTTCTGACAACGACTTAACCCCTTACATTGTTGTTGATGTAAGTGTTTATGGCGTATTGGTACCAATGTCATATGTAGTTGATGGTCAAATCACTTTAAATATCTCTTCATCTGCGTTAGGTGACATTGCTATGGGTGAAGAAGCTATTGAATTTAGTGCTAGATTTGGTGGTAAACTTGAACATATTACTGTGCCTTATGGCGCTGTAGCAGCTATTTACGCTAAAGAAAATGGTGCGGGCACTTCTTTTCCTATTGAGCACCCTGTAGTTGAAGAAGACGCTGCAGTTAATAAACCTAAAGCAAGTAAAATAGCTAAACTAACGAGTATTACCTCGTTAAAGCCTGTTGATATTAATATCGATAGCATGCCTAAAGAATCTACTAAGAAAAAAGGCAAAGCAAGTTTGAAAGTGATTAAATAATTGTTAAACGGTTTATTGATGAAATTTTGATAAACCGTTTGATAAATATGTTAATTTTAAAATTTATTGGTATTCAAATGCCATGAATACGCGACTCACACCACTTATATTTCGCGCAATATCGACCGCTTCATCTGCTTCTTCTTGTGATACGATTCCCATTAAAAACACTTCGCTATTTTCTGTTATTACCTTGATGTTGGTTGGATTTATAGTATCGCTACTAAATAATGCAGTTTTCACCTTCGATGTTAACCAAACATCATTAGTACGGGTGGTAAATGCGGTAGTATTTCCTATTCTAATTTGATTGTGTACTTTTTGTACGCCCTTAATGCTAGATACTTCCTTAACCGCTAGGTCGCGTAAATAACTGTTAGGGGCTTGGCCGATAATGAGTATTGCACCATTTATACAGACAAGATGTAAGTTAGTTTGCTTTTGAAGTGACTCATTTTCAGAAATCTTTGTGCTCGCGTTGAATTCAATTGTTTGATCGTCAATTTGTTTACTGATTGTTCTATGATCTGTAATTATGCTTGCGCCACTGACAACAGCTACAGTCGCAACACCGACACAACCTTGAAGTGATACTAACAGGCTAACTAATATTAGGGCACGGACGGTATAATTAATATTCATCTGGGGTGACTCTCTTTTTAGTAGATCAACAGATCTTAGCTTTCTTGAGGAAATAAAGTGATGTCTATTATTTCGCAAAGGGTGTGAGCAACTAATAAATGGACTTCGTGAATACGAGAGGTTCGTGATGAAGGGACTCGAATTTCAACATCGTTTTCGCCTAATAATCCAGCGATATCACCACCATCACAACCTGTTAACGCGATTATTGGTATGTCACGTGATACTGCCGTTTCAATTGCTTTAATAACATTCTTAGAATTACCGCTAGTAGAAATTGCTAGCAGCACATCACCGTTATTGCCCAATGCGCGTAATTGTTTTGAAAACACCTCGTCAAATTGATAGTCATTTGCAATAGCTGAGAGTGTTGAAGTATCAGTTGTCAAGGAAATAGCAGGCAAACTTGGACGTTCGGTTTCATAACGGTTTAATAGCAGCGAGGCGAAGTGCTGTGCGTTACTGGCAGAGCCCCCGTTGCCGCAAGACAATATTTTATTACCTGACAATAAACATTGCACTATAACCATACCAGCATGCTCTATAGAGCCTGCTAATAGGTCACTAGCAGCAATTTGCGTTTGAATACTTTCGGTAAAATTACTTTTGATCCTTTCTAACATAAATTGTTAGGCTCCGTTAAAAGGCATTTTTTAGCCAAGTTATTTTAGGGGATGTTTGATTACTTTCGTTGATATCTCCTTCAACTGCCACTACATCAAATCGGCAAGGGGTATTATATTCATTTATTTGTAAACGTTGCAGATAAAATTTTGCGCATTGCCTAATTTTTTGCTGCTTTTTGTAAGGAATTGCTGCAATAGCACCACCAAAGTTATTATTTTTCCGATATTTTACCTCGATAAAAACAAAAGTGTCATGATCTTTCATAATCAGATCAATTTCACCTTGGCGGTTTTGGAAATTTCTCACAAGGGTGGTTAATCCTTGTGAAGCTAGATAACGTGAAGCAAACTCTTCGGCAATTTGACCTATTTTTCGGGTAGTAAAATTTGAATTAAATAACACTTTAAACATCCTTGTTTATTTATTCTAGTTGTTAATTGACTATTTTTTGCAAAATTAATGCATGCTAATCCATAGAAACTTCTTTCACCTTGTTATTTCGGTAACGTCCCCATATTAGGCTGCGTGTTAGAATGTTATCTTCACCAAGTTTTAGCACGCCTGTTTGACCATAGTGCCTTATATAACTCGCTTGTTTCATTGCAGGTATCTTAGAAACTAAAAAAAGGCTGTCGTAACCCATAGCAAATATTCGTTGTAGGCTATCAGTTCGTTGCGGCCATAAAGACTGGCTTTGCTGAACTAGTGGTTTGTTTTGTTGGCTTGAATTTAGCAACCAAGGAATTTCTGTAAACACTAAACTTGTCAAATCTCTATTGTCACTTTTATCATCGTTAACACTATGGCTAAGTGAACTCGCATATACCGGAATGATTGAAGAGAATGGACTGGTGTTAACATCGATGTAAGGCTTAAGTAATTTAGTTTGCTCTGGATTAGCCACCAGATAAATCATGTCAATATCTCGCCTGTTTCGTAATTCTGCTTTCACCTTAGTATTGAATTTTCTTTTTATCTCGGTAATACGTTGTTGACTATTATCAATGCCTAAACTGGTTTTTAAATCCGTTTGCATTTTTTTTCCTGTATCAAAATAAGTAATTTCAGGGGATTGGCCATTAATACTTTGCCATTGCTGTGCAAAAGTCTCAGCAATACGACGACTAAGATTACTTTTTGAAGATAAAATAAGTGGGTTTTGATAGTTTTTTTGGCTTAAGCTTGCGGCTGCTTGTTTAGCTTCATCTTCTCGGCGCATAGATAGGGCAAATTGATGGGGAAGCAGAGCGTTTTTCTCTGGCAAATTTAGTAAAAGTGTTGGCACGGCGATATTTTGTTGATCTAGATAGCTAGCAACATGACTTTTAAGTAGTGGACCAATAACAAAATCTATATTTTTTTCAATAAAAATTTCCTGCAACTTTTCCATGTCTACTTCATTTTCATCAATGAAATGAATTTTTCTTTCGGTATCACTTTGATAAGCAGCTAATATACCTTGTTGTGCGACAATACCCGCTGCATTTTGCTTACCTGATAATGGTAATAACACGGCAATGTTTTTTACTGGATGCGTGATGGTATCAAAAGGAGTGGTTAAGCTATTAACAACAATATTACCAGGGTGAGATCTAAATTTTAGTTGCCACTGTTTAAGTGACTGCTCAAACTGTTGAGATTGGCCGTCCCAGTGATTTGCTGTTAATAATAGCTGTTGCCAGCCTTTAAAGTTAGGTGGATTTTTTCTTTGTAATTGTTTGATTTGCCATAAAGATAATTGGCTCAACGATTGCCAAAAAGCAAAATACTGTTCATCGGTGATCTCTTGCTCTAAAGCAAAAATTCTTAACTGAGCATCTAATACCTCGAGTTGTTGGTTTTGCTGTTCACCCGCTAATTTAACTAACTTGTGATAACTCAATTGATGATCAAATTTGTATTGAGTTTGCAAAGTGCTAGCGGCATCGAGTTGAGTTTGAGCCAAAGAACTATAGCCTAATAAGTTTAAACTACTGGCCTTTACTATTGATAATCTATAGAGCAGTTCGGCACTGTTTTTTGTTTGAATATCCTGTGGAACCGTTGTTAATTCCGCATTTAATAATGCACAAGTTTGGTTTGCTAACCACAATGCTTGGTGATTTTTTTCTTCTATTAAAAAATGTTCACTGGCAGTAACTAGTACGGGTATTGATTGTGAAACTGGTAATGATTGGGCTTGTGTTAAATAATATTGAGCGTTTTTTAAGTCTTTTTCACTGTGATCTACTAATTGAGAACCTTTAACAGGTTGAGTTGTGTTTTTATTCGCTTTTGGCACGGCACAGCTAGTGACTAGGCAAATAATAAAGGCAGAAGAAAGAAGATGTTTTAATGACATTTGAAAATTAGTTAGCATATCCTGCGAAAAATCCGTGCATATTAAGTTAAGTATCGGTTTATAATAAACGTCATTAACAAAGGTCACAACAAAAGTAAGTAAAAATGACAGAAACTCAGGTGAATTCAGGTACTTTATACATTGTTGCAACGCCAATAGGTAATTTAGGTGACATTAGTCAACGGGCAATAGATATTTTATCGCAAGTAGATATTATTGCTTGTGAGGATACTCGTCATACTCAGCGATTATTATCAGCGTTTGCAATTAAAAATAAAACCATGTCATTGCATGATCATAATGAACGGCAACGCCAAGATCAAATTGCTGCAATGTTGCAAGAAGGAAAAAGCATTGCTTTAGTATCAGATGCGGGCACGCCTTTAATTAGCGATCCCGGCTTTCATTTGGTACGTCATTGTCGGCAGCTAGGCTTATCAGTAAGCCCTATTCCTGGTGCTTGTGCCGCTATTGCTGCATTGTCTGCAGCAGGTTTGCCTACAGACAGATTTACTTTTGAAGGTTTTTTGCCTTCAAAGTCTGGGGCAAGACAAGCCAAACTTACTGAACTTAATGAAGAAACTCGTACTATGGTGTTTTATGACGCACCCCGCCGTGCAATAGATACCATCGGTGATATCGTAAAAACCTTAGGTGGTGAACGTTATGTGGTAATTGCTAGAGAGTTAACAAAAACTTTTGAAACTATACATTCGGACACTGCAGAAAATTTGTTGGCATGGCTTGCCAAAGATCCTAATCAACTCAAAGGTGAGATGGTCTTGATATTAGAAGGCCATAAAGTAGTAAAAGATGAAATACCATCACAAGTTATTGAGACCTTAAAATTATTAGTTGATGAACTTCCTCCTAAAAAAGCTTGTGCAATTGCAGCCAATATCTATGGTGTTAAAAAGAATGCTCTTTATGAAATTGCCTTAGAATTAAAGAAAGTATGATAATGGCTCTAAATTAATAATGATGTTTTTTTATTTAATAATTAAGATGTATTATAACAATTATTGAAGCGGCTTGATGATTAGTACTGCATAAAAGCCGTTCAATAAAGTTATTAGATACCAAGTAGTTAAAATAGAGAGTAAACACTGAAGATACTGTTACCTCACTTTTTGCAATGGCAAAACAGTAACCTTGAGGTGTTTATATCAGAGAAGATATTTATAATTTTTAATGATTAAATTGCTAAATAAGAAATTATCCTCCCACTATATTGTCATTTATGTTGAATGATGCGCCTTTTCTTGGTCAAATGACGCCCTAATAGCTCAATAGTAATTTAAATTAGGCGACTTCTCAGTGTATAAACTGAAGTTAGATTGCCTTTAACGAGAAAGTTAACCCCGATCCATGAAATATACCCGCGTTTTTATTAATAGCATAGCGTATGAGCTAGCGCCTGAAGTAGTCACAAGTCATGCACTAGAATCTAGATTAGCTCCTTTGTATCAAAAGTACCGTATACCTATGGGACAGCTTGCCGCATTAACAGGTATAGAAGAGCGTCGCTGGTGGCCAAAAGAACATATATTATCTGATGGTGCATTAGCTGCTGCTGAAAAAGTCATTGATGAAACAGGAATTTCTGTTGGTGATTTAGGCGCGGTTGTTTATACCGGCGTTTGTCGTGATCAACACGAACCAGCCACAGCTTGCCGTATTGCTGCTAAATTAGGGGTATTGAAAAACACCGCCATTTACGATATTTCAAATGCTTGTTTAGGGGTCTTGTCAGGGATTTTAGATATCGCCAATCGTATTGAGTTAGGACAAATTAAAGCGGGTTTAGTCGTTTCTTGTGAATCAGCTCGTCATATCGTTGATGTGACTATTGATGATATGTTGGCAGAACCTACTATGCAAAATTACGCGCAGTCATTAGCAACGTTAACAGGTGGCAGTGGTGCGGTAGCTATTTTATTAACAGACGGCAGTTTAGATTTAAACACTGAGCGCAACCATCAATTATTAGGGGCGAGTCATTTATCTGCTCCTGAGCATAATGGTTTATGTCAGTGGGGTCTTAAAGAAGTTGGTCCTCAGTTGTTTCGTGAATTTATGCGCACTGATGCAGTGACATTACTCAAAGAAGGTGTCTCGTTAGCAAAAGATACTTGGGAACACTTTCTAGAGCAACGCGAATGGATGATCGAGCAAGTTGATAAAGTAATATGTCATCAAGTAGGCGCAGCAAACCAAAAACAAGTGCTGACCGCGCTTGAAATTCCTGTAGAAAAAGAATTTCCGAGTTATAAACTTCTAGGTAATATGGGTACCGTTTCTTTACCGGTAACCGCTGCAATGGCGCATGACCAAGGCTTTTTGAAAAAGGGCGATAATGTAAGTTTTTTAGGCATAGGTAGTGGCCTAAATTGCATGATGTTAGGGCTTAAGTGGTAAGTTAGTACTTACATCTAACGCTTGACTTATTTTACATGCATTTTAATTCAATACAGGGCAGCACAATGTCGGATCAAAACTTAGCGACTTTATTTCCTTTTAAACGTAATTTTCTTGATAGAAATGGCCAGAAATATCATTATGTTAATGAAGGAAGTGGTGAACCGGTCATTATGGTTCATGGCAATCCCAGTTGGTCGTTTTATTATCGTAATCTAGTGAAAACCTTGAGCGCAACTCATCAATGTATTGTGCCAGATCATATTGGTTGTGGTTTATCTGATAAGCCAGGTGATGAAGATTACGATTATACTTTAGCTAACCGTATTGATGATCTTGACGCATTGCTTGAAAACTTAAATATTGACAAAAACATTACCCTAGTGGTACACGACTGGGGCGGTATGATCGGTATGGGCTATGCGGCACGTCACCCAGATCGTATTAAAAAATTAGTGATATTAAATACAGCTGCTTTTCATTTGCCTGAAAATAAATCATTACCTTTACCGTTAGCCGTTGGTCGAAATACCATGTTAGGCACTATATTAGTTCGTGGCTTTAATGCCTTTTCTAGTATTGCCTCCATTATTGGGGTAAAACGCAAAGCGATGACAAAAGAGATTCGCCAAGCCTATGTTGCGCCTTTTAATTCATGGAAAAATCGTATTTCAACCCTGCGCTTTATTCAAGATATTCCATTAAAGCCTCACGACAGAAATTATCAACTTGTTAGTGACATCGAAAATAGCTTACCCCAGTTTACCAAGGTACCTATGATGATTTGTTGGGGTCTAAAAGACTTTGTTTTTGATAAACATTTTTTAGCTATTTGGCAAGAAAAATTCCCACAAGCACAGGTGCATGCCTTCGATGATTGTGGTCATTATATTTTAGAAGATGCCAGTGATGAAGTCGTACCATTAATAACTAACTTTATTAACCAAGAGCATGTCAAGGTAAGTAATGACTAAGGTAAGTGGTGTGACAGATAGCCGTATCAGTACTGCTAATTTGACTCGCCATCTACAACAAGCAGCTATTGAATTACCCCTCTCACTCGCCGTTGCCGTTCAAAAGTCTCGCCGCCAAGCTTTTTCATTGTCGAAAACTCTGAGTTACCATGAAATTAATTTTTTCGATTTAAATAGGCAAAGTGATGAAATTGCTTTTGCACTTAATCAATATGGCATTAAACGTGGCATGAAAACCGTGCTAATGGTCACGCCGAGTATTGAATTTTTTGCCTTAACTTTTGCCTTATTTAAAGCCGGTATTGTGCCAATATTGGTAGACCCTGGTATGGGCGTAAAAAACCTCAAACAATGTTTTGCCGAGTCTTCTCCCGATGCTTTTATCGGTATCCCAAAAGCTCATATTGCCCGTAAACTTTTTGGTTGGGGAAAATCGAGTATTAAGTTTTTACTTACCGTGGGCGGTTCTAGTTTATTTGGCGGCATCAGCCTTGATAAATTATTAAAAACTACCAAGATCACTGACCAGCCATATCCAATGGTTAAATTGGCTGAGAATGAAATGGCCGCGATACTTTTTACCAGTGGCAGTACTGGGGTGCCAAAAGGTGTTGTTTATAGTCATAAGATGTTTGAAGCACAAATTAACGCTTTAAAAAATGATTATGGCATTGTTGCCGGAGAGCGCGACTTAGCCACATTCCCCCTGTTTTCATTATTTGGTCCGGCGTTAGGCATGGCTTCCATTATTCCTGATATGGATGCTAGTAAACCGATCACAGCTAATCCTGATTATATCTTTGCCGCTATTGAAAAATATCAATGTAGCAACTTATTCGCTAACCCAGCATTAATTGAGGTGCTTGGACAAGCGGCACTTAAAACGGATAAGTGTAGGCAGTATAAACTACCGAGTTTAAAACGAGTGATATCAGCGGGTGCCCCTGCGACGCTACCTTCAATTGAATGTTTCAGTAAAATGCTTATTGATGATGTTGAAGTATTAAACTCCTATGGTGCTACGGAATCACTTCCGCTAACTAAAATTGGCAGTAAAGCATTGTTAACCACTACTAGGGTTACTGATAATGGTGGTGGAATTTGTGTCGGTTTAGCCATTAAAGGTGTCGAGATTAAAATTATTGCTATCACAGAAGAAGATATTGTTAGCTGGTGTGATGATTTAGCCTTGCCTGTTAATACCATTGGCGAAATTGTCGTTAAAGGCGATATGGTCAGTCAATCTTATTACCAACGCCCTAGTGCAACAGCACAGGCTAAGATTGTCGATACTGATGATGACGCTCAAAGCGTTTATCGCCACCGTATGGGGGATTTAGGTTATCTTGATGATAATGGACAGTTATGGATGTGCGGCCGTAAAGCACATCGAGTTGAAGCTTCTGGTACTATTTTTTTCTCTATCCCTTGCGAACGTATTTTTAATACTCATAAGTTAGTTAAGCGCAGTGCCCTAGTCGGCGTGGACGTTGGGGGCATTATCAAACCTTTATTGTGTATTGAACTCAATAAAAATGCAGGAGTTAATAGTAATAAAGCTCAGAGAAAACTGTTTAACGAACTTAAAGATATCGGTAGCATGAATCAACAAAGTAAGCCTATTGTTGATTTTTTAATTCATCCTGATTTTCCCGTGGATATACGCCATAATGCTAAAATCTATAGAGAAAAATTAGCGGTGTGGGCGCAAAAAAAAATCATGGCTGAGACTCGATAATATGACCGCAACTATCTTGCCAAACCCTAAACAATTAAAAGCGCTGATTGAGTTATCAACTAGTGCTGAACATGTCTTTGTCACCGGTGCGGGGGGCTTTTTAGGTAAAGCCATTTGCAAAATGCTACGCTCTGTTGATATCAAGGTTACCGGCTTTGCTCGGGGCAATTATCCTGAACTTGAGCTGATGGGCGTTGAGATGATACCAGGTGATATCTGTGATTTTAATACGCTAAAAACTGCTATGCAGGGTTGTGACTTGGTTTTTCATGTTGCCTCAAAAGCAGGCGTTTGGGGCAGTAAAAGTGATTACTATCGGCCCAACGTCGATGGGGCGAAAAATATCATCCAAGCTTGTAATACTCTGAACATTAAACACCTAGTCTATACAAGTACGCCTAGTGTTACCTTTGACGGTATTGATGAAGCCGGTATTGATGAAACTCAACCTTACGCCAAAACTTTCCTCAATTATTATGGTGAGTCTAAAGCTCTGGCAGAGCAAATGATACTTAGTGCTAATAGTGGACAATTGAAAACAGTTGCACTAAGACCTCACTTAATCTGGGGACCTGAAGATCCGCATTTAGTACCAAGAGTCATTGAAAGAGCAAAAAAAGGGCGATTAAAGTTATTGGGTAAAACAGATAAATTGGTTGATACTATTTATGTTGATAATGCTGCATACGCCCATATTTTAGCTGGTGTGAATATAGGTCGAGATAATGCTGAATGTGCAGGTAAAAGCTACTTTATTAGTAATGACCAACCAATCACTATGGCAACTATGCTCAATAATATTTTGGCCTGCGTAGATTTACCACCAGTAACCAAGCGAATTCCTACTTCTTTAGCTTATGGTGTCGGGGCTTTGTTAGAATGGAGTTATCACCTTATCGATAAAAAAGAAGAGCCGATGATGACACGCTTTGTTGCTCGTCAATTATCAACCAGCCATTATTTTAATATTGATGCGGCAAAAAAGGATTTAGGTTATCAGCCTTTAGTTAGTATTGAACAAGGTATGAAGGCGCTTAAAGCCTCACTTTTAGAACAAAAGAATTAGCCCAAAAAGAATCAACATAAAAAATAGAAAAGCTCATGAGTAAAATTTACCATCATCCCGTACAGATTTATTATGAAGATACCGACCATTCAGGTGTGGTTTATCACCCTAATTTCCTCAAATATTTTGAACGTGCTCGCGAGCATGTTATCAACAGTGACCGTCTTGCTAAATTATGGGCTGAAAAAGGTTTAGGTTTTGCCGTTTATAAAGCCAATATGATCTTTCAAGATGGTGTTGAATTTGCAGAAGTTTGTGATATTCGTACCTCTTTCAAACTTGATGGCAAATACAAAACTTTGTGGCGACAAGAAGTTTGGCGACCCAATGCGAAAAAACCCGCTGTTATTGGTGATATAGAAATGGTCTGCTTAGATAAAGAAAAACGATTACAACCTATCCCTGATGAAATATTAGCGCCAATGCTTGAAGGGTAAGTCAATGATTTTGCATGACAAGTTCCACAATAGGGAGAATGAAGTTTACTGGTTATTCACCACGGTCTCTATTATAAAAAACGACTAAAAGAAATATCTCATGCCTAATTGTATTTGACGCTCTATCAGGTCTTCAGGCTGTTGTTGGCTAATTCGTGACGGTCTGTTTGAATTAATCCAATTATATTCAGAGTGAAAAAAGGTATGTTTATTCAGTTGATAAGTATAATTTATTGTCATCGCATCGCCTTTTTCATTATTGTTATCAAAAGAGATGGTGTCATTATCATCAACAGAAAATTTTTCAACTCTAGCCGTTAGCCGGTGCTGTTCAAGTTTTTTAGACACCATAATAAAAAAACTGTCATATTTATTGTTAACTAAGTCTTTTTCACCGCTAGTGGTTTGCATTAAGGTATCACCTTTAACGTATTGGGTGATTACTTCAACCTCTCTAGGAAGGGATATTTTCCAACCCAAATGAAAGAATTTTGTTCGCCAGGCCCATTGAACATTCTCAACAACTTTAGGGTCTGCACGGTTGTCATAATAGCCGATTAATAGTTTGCTGCGATTATGCCATGTCCATTGAGTATTAATATGAATGCCAATGTGGTCGTCTAATTCTAAAAAGACATTAGAGTCTTCTGGTACAAAACCAATGTGAGAATTAGGTAGTGCTTGATTTTCTTGCCTCAATGTTTGCCGGCTACTCATCGTCCAACCGTGCCAAGCTAGCACTGCTCCTGCCGGGTCATTAGCTTGGAAAGCTGCAATATTAATTGAAAAGTCATGTTCACTTTTAGACGTTCGGCCTAATTTAGTTAAGGTGAAGTCTAATCCCTGATGACGTAATTCTTCGGCTAACCAACTGTTAATCGTGTCATAACTCAAGGTGTAGGGCGATGCCCACCCAGTAACAACATTTGTCATTGATATTTTTGGATAGATAAAGCCGAGGCGAGATTTAAATCGGTAGCCACTTTCATTCGGTAAGCTTTTGTACTGAATATAATATTCTGAAAGACCTATAGCATCTTTAACACCGTCTAAATAGCCGTTGGCAATAACATGTGCGCTAAAATTTCCCGTACTTAATTGATAACTAACAGCTGTTTGTGCCACTGAGACGGAATTACCGTCATTAAATCGAAATTTGCCATAACCGCCAATTAAATAACTATCGATGCCATCAGTAGTCACATATCTGATATCGATAAGGCCTTGAATTTTTTGTTCTACCGCCAAAGAACTAAATGAAAGCCAGAAGACACCGGCAAAAAATAGTTTAATCATCCTGTAAAAAAACATCCTTTATTCAGCTAATTTGTCAGGTTTTAATTCAGTTATCAAATAGTTTACTGCTTAAGCTTAGCCCTATTTATAAAGGGTTTCCAATTTTATGGCTAATTGTCATGGGCAGGGGGCGACGTCTTAATTCAAAAAATGGTAGTTATTGAAGATAAAGAGATGGTCTGCTTAGATAAAGAAAAAAGATTACGACCTATCCTGATGAAATATTGTCGCCCATGTTGCTAGGATAAAACATCACATTTTTAAGTGTCTCAGTTTTGCGACACTTTACTTTTATTTTGTATCAATAGTGATACATCAACCCGCCAGTTAAAAAATCAAATTTATAAACCTGTCTAGAAAAGTGTTTGTTTTTCAATTTGTTATCGTGTTTTTTAGAATGTTGGCTCAATCATTGCGTTATACAACGTATAGAAAAGCAATGAATTGAGAAAATAATGGATACCAAAAGACAGATTTTACCTACCCCCCTATGGAAAAAGTACTGGAAAGTTATTTCCGTATTAATTCTTATTGCTGCGACTTTTGTCATGAAGAGTACTTTGGGCAATGCTTCTTTTATCGTAGAAATGGATGAACTCATTATTGCCGAAGTTAAGCAAGGCGACTTTAAAGTTAATGTCCGAGCCAGTGGTTTACTCAAACCAATAAATATTCGTTGGGTTTCATCACAAGTTGCTGGCCGAGTTGAGCAAGTTTTTGTCAAAGCGGGTGCTAAAGTTAAAACTGATGATGTACTGGTCGAACTATCAGACCCTGACTTACACCGTGAACTAGAGAAAACCAGTTGGGAAGTTAAAGCAATAAAAGCAGAAAACCATGCGGCGCTGGTTTCTTTAGAATCACAAATGGTTGATCTACAAAACGTCGTGATAGAAGCTGATTTTGCTTATCAAATGGCCGAACTTAAACTCAATGCTGAAACGTTATTAATGCAGCAAGGTAATGCAACGGTTTCCGCGCTTGATTACAAAAGAAGCCAATTAGCGGTTAAACAAAAGCACCAATTTTGGCAAGCACAACAAAGCAAGGCTGAAAAAATGACGGAAAATATCCAAGCTAGTAAAACAGCACAACTTGCTCGTATAGGTGCAGTAGAAAATAGTTTACAAAGAGTGCAGGCACAAGTTGATGCCTTAATTGTTAGAGCAACAATGACAGGCGTTGTCCAACAAGTTTCATTGCTGCTTGGCGAGCGTG
This sequence comes from Colwellia sp., assembly GCA_022969175.1. Lineage (GTDB taxonomy): Bacteria > Pseudomonadota > Gammaproteobacteria > Enterobacterales > Alteromonadaceae > JALJPB01. Next base: position 17,435 of record JALJPB010000040.1, read on the forward strand.
CACAAGTCGGTGACAGTGTGGCATTAATCGCTGACCAACAATCTCTTTACGCAGAGTTGCAAGTACAGGAAATAAAAATTGCTCAAATTGCTTTAGGGCAAAAAGTTATTATTGATACACGTAGCAGTGAAATTTCTGGACAAGTCATGCGGATAGATCCAGCAGTTAAAAATGGCATGGTTAAAGTAGATATTGAAATACTTAACGACCTACCTGCTGAAGCAAGGCCCGAACTGACAGTAGATGGTTTGATTGAAACCAGCCATATCCAAAATGCGTTATATGTTAAACGACCGGCATTCGCGCCTAGTTTTCAAAAAATAAGTCTGTATAAACTCAGTCAAGATAAAGGCTTTGCCAGTAAAATGTCGGTTAATTTAGGACAAAGCTCAGTAAGCAAAATACAAATTATTTCAGGACTCAATGTTGGCGATAGCATTATTGTTTCTGATACAACGAGTTGGCAAGAACATAAAGAAATTATGATTAACTAAGAACTAAGAATGGGTTCTATGAAAATTTAACCAAAGCTTAATACCTACAATATCAAACACTAATTTATAACAGGTTTATGAAATAACTTAATACCGTTAAGGGAAATAAAATGACAGCACTTTTAACATTAAATAATATCAGCAAGAAATTTTTTACTGAAGAAATAGAAACTAAGGCAATCAGTGGCATCAATTTAATTATAAATAAGGGGGAGTATATTTCACTTAGTGGCCAATCTGGTTGTGGTAAGTCAACGTTGCTTTCGTTATTAGGTTTATTAGACTCGCCAACATCTGGTGAATATCATCTCAATGGCACCGATGTATCTTTAATGACTAGAGACCAAAGAGCTAAAATTAGAAGTGAACAAATAGGTTTTATTTTTCAATCTTTTAATTTGATCTCCGACCTTACTGTCTTTGAAAACGTTATGTTACCGTTGACTTACCAAACAGGCATCGATAAAAAAGTCATCGAAGAAAAAGTTAGTTCAGTATTAGAAAAAGTGGAGATGTTACATCGTAAAAATCACTTTCCTTCGCAACTCTCAGGTGGTCAGCAACAGCGTGTTGCTGTCGCTCGAGCTTTGGTGAACGACCCGACAATTATTTTAGCGGATGAACCAACAGGTAATTTAGACTCTAAAAATGCAGAAGCGGTATTAGCATTATTAGATAAGTTACACCAAGAAGGAGCGACTATATGCATGGTGACCCATGATCCCGCTTCGGCTAAAAGAGCGGACCGATGTTTAGAGATGTTTGATGGTCGCCTCATTTCAGATCAACAAAATATTCGAGTAAATAAACCTATTGAATTAGTTGCAAGCTAGGGAGAAAAATATGCCAATTATTATTGATATAAAATATGCTATTAGATTGCTATTTAAATCACCAAAATTTACTGCGATGACATTAATGGTATTGGTCGGTGGTTTATCTATTAGCTTATTTACCTTTTCATTTTTATATTCAACATTATATAAAGACCTGCCACTACCTGAAGGCGATACGGCACTTTCGATATCTGCAATGATAAATGGGGACTATTCATTATTAACCCCGTATGAATTCGCTCATCTTAAATCAGAACAAACAGTGCTTGAAGAGTTTGGTGTTTATGATGATAAAAACTATCGACTTTCTTTTGGTGATGCAGGGAAGAATATTCCTGGTAGTAACGTTGATGAAGGATTTTTCAGATTTAGTCGTACTTCGCCATTACTCGGCAGAACTATTGTAAAAGAAGATATGCAAGTTGGCGCTACAGCGGTAGCCGTGATCAGCTTTCAGGTTTGGCAAAATGAGTTAGCAGCGAGTGAAGAGGTATTAAATGAAACTTTAGTGGTTAATGATGTTGTTACTGAAATTATTGGCGTAATGCCAGAAGGTTATCGTTTTCCGGGGACAGCTAAAATATGGTTACCTTTATCTGATGATGACTTAAACCTTGCCGCGGATGCAGGAAATTATTTTTACTCCTACGGCCGAATAAAAGCAGCAGGTGAACATGCTCAAGCCCTACTAGAATTAAACAGTCTACTTGATAATATTTATCAGCAAAATGTTGCTTTATATGACTTAGAAAAAGGTAAAAAATCTTTGCAGTTATTAACTTTCCCATTCGCTCAAACAGGTGGTGAAGGCACAATTATTTTTGCTTTTCTTAACGCAATTGCATGGATGATATTACTGCTGGCGTGTATTAATGTCGGTAATTTGTTATTAGCACGTTCTATTGAACGTCAAAAAGAAACCGCCATTAGAGCGGCGTTAGGTGCTACTAATAAACGATTAATTAGTCAACTGATGTGGGAAGGTATTATCATTACCACCTTAGGTGGGGTATTGTCAGTGTTATTGGTAGGGGCCGCACTACATTATACAAATATTATTCTTCACTCTTGGATGCCTGATGGCATGGTGTTTTGGTGGCAATGGGGGATGGATCGTGAAACTATAGTGATGGCGATAATATTTACATTAGCCACCATATTTCTTTCCTCATTTTTACCGGCATGGCGTTCAGCCAATCAAGATATTAATAGCACTTTAAGAGATGGTACTCGTGGTGCACAGAGTAAAAAAGCAGGTCGTTTATCACGCTTTTTAGTAACAACCCAAGTGTTTTTAGTGGCAATTTTGATGTTGATTGGTGCAATGTCAGCCTTTATATCACTAAAGTTTATTAATTTAGATTTAGGTGATGATTACACTAATGTCATGACCGCGAGGATTAATTTACCTGTAGGAAAATATCCAGAGCCAGAGCAAAAAATTGCTTTTTATCAAAACTTGCTTGAAGAGCTTAAAAGCCACCCTAAAGTTGTAGATGTTGTCACCAATAATTGGATGGGCGAGTCAGAACTAACAATGGACAATATGGATTACCCAAGTGATTATGAAAAACCTAAAGTAGATGTTATTGGTACTATGGGCAAAACAAGTACCATAGGTGTAAACCTTCTTGAAGGTCGGTATATTTCGCACTTAGACAAAGAAGGCAGTCGCAAGATTGCGATGATCAGCCAATCAATGGCAAAAAGGTATTGGCCAGGAGAATCTGTATTAGGAAAATATTTTAAGGTAGAGATAAACGGTGAAAATGAAAAGTTATTTATTATTGCTGTTGTCACAGATCGGTTAAATCCACGAACCATTTTAGGAAAGATAGATAGTGCCGATGAAATTTACATTTCAGGTTTTCAGTTTAGTAATAATTTTCAAGCTGTTTATTATCGAATTCATGGTGATTTAGCGCAAACGGAAGAGATTTTTTATCAAGCTTTATTTAAAGCAGACCGTAACCTTGATTTATTTTACCCGGTACAACCTGCAATGAAAAATAGAAGTTTAATGCGAGATGTTATGAGTTTAGTCTCAAATCTCACTTTCAGTACCGGCTTTTTTGCACTTCTACTAGCACTGGTGGGTATTTACGGGTTAACGGCTAATTCAGTTGCTCAACGTACCCATGAAATAGGTATTAGACGAGCGGTTGGTGCAACAGATAAAAATATTGTGCAAATGTTTTTAAAACAAGGGCGAGCACAACTGATCAGAGGTTTAGGTCTGGCGTTGGTTCTTTTTGCTTTATTAGCATTTGCTTTTAATAAGTTTTCTGAAAGCATGTTTCCTGTTTACCTTTATGCTGTGTTAGCGTTAACTGTCGTGGTAGGTTTATCGTGTGTCGTTATGCTCGCTATTTATGCACCGACAAGGCGCGCAGTTAAAATGGAACCAAGTTCGGCGTTGAGGTATGAATAACTAATATCAAGCGGATTAAATCGTTGATCAAAATTCAATGAGGATAAATAGTTAAGTTCAAGGGGGGTGATTGAGTAATAGCTTGCTATTGTGATTGAGCGCAACGTAGAAGTTAACTATTTATACAACTTGAAAATGATTAATAAATTAGTCTGCTTGGTATAGTATCACCGTCTTAGTATCACCGTTTTAGTATTAGGGCGGTGATTGAGGTTAATTCCCTTACTTTCTATATGTCCCTGATGTTAGGTGTAAGTTTTGTGAAAAATAAAAAAATTCTTATTGCAGATGATGATTTAAATATCATTGCTAGCTTGAAATATATTTTATCAGAAGAAAATTTTGATATTTTGGCGATGACCACCCCTGAAGCCGTCATCGAAAACTTAAAACGCGAAACTTTTGACTTAGTACTGCTTGATATGAATTTTCAACAAGATACCACTTCAGGAGAAGAAGGCTTGTCCTTAGTTAAAGCCATCCAACAGATTGATGATGCCTTGCCCATTATCGTGATGACAGGCTGGGCAACAGTTGATATTGCCGTTGATGCGATGCGAGCTGGCGCAAAAGACTTTATTCAAAAACCGTGGAACAATGAACGTATTATCAGTGCGATTAATACTCAAATAAAACTGGCAAATATCAATAAAAAAGTGCAGCGACTCAGTCAAGAAAATAAACTGTTAAGTGCTCAATCTCTTCCTAAACATCAAAGTGATATTATTGCCCAGTCTCCTTTAATGAAGCAGTTATTAGAAAGTTTAAATAACTTAGCAAAAAGTGATATGAGTATTTTACTCACAGGTGATAATGGTACGGGTAAAAGTATGTTGGCCGCTTATGTTCATAAGGTATCAAGTCGTGCCAAGCATTCTTTTGTCCCGGTAAATATGGGCGCTATCCCTGAGAGTTTATTTGAAAGTGAAATGTTTGGCCATGTAAAGGGCGCTTTTACTGATGCAAAAGATAATCGTATTGGCCGTTTTGAAATGGCAGAGCAAGGCACGCTGTTTTTAGATGAGTTAGCTAATATTCCCATCGCTCAACAAGCAAAGTTATTAAGAGTACTCGAAGAGGGGAAATTCGAAGCGGTCGGCAGTAGTAAGTCACAGTTTGCTGATGTTCGAATTATTTCAGCGACCAATGGTGATTTAGGGGCAGCCATTAATGATAAAACCTTCCGACAAGATTTGTTTTATCGCCTAAATACCATAGAGTTAAGAGTACCTTCATTATCAGAACGTCTAGAGGATATTCAACCATTAGCTGAGTACTTTTTGCAAACTTTCAGTATTAAATATCATATGGCGTGTCCACAATTATCTGAGCAAGCAATAAACAAGTTATGTCAGTATCATTGGCCGGGAAATATTCGAGAGTTGAGCCATTTGATGGAGCGAGTATTATTTACCAGTAAAGACTCGGTGATCAATGAAAAAGACTTGTTGTTAACCGAGCCACAAAGTCAGGCCGCCTTATTGAATAGCGCTAAACTCACTATGGATGAAATTGAAAAGCAGGCATTATTAACACGACTGGCATATTATCAAGGTAATGCCACTGAAACAGCTAAGTCTTTAGGATTAAGCCGAAGTGGCTTTTATCGCCGATTAAGCAAATATGAAAAAGGTCAGTAATATTAAATATAAATTCTTAGCTTTTATCCCTGATAAGAAACAAATAAAAGCGAATCAAGGCCTGTGGCAGGTAGTTTTGTTGATTTGCTTACCCTGTTTATTGATAACGTTTTTGTCTTTGGTTTTAGCCGATGTTTCTGGTTATTTAATTGCTTTTTTATTGATTGTTCTCTCTCTAGTGAGTACCTATGTTGTCGTCGCCAGTAAACAACGCTCTGAACACCAACTGCGTACTTTATCAAATATCGTTGAGGCGATGATTCAAGGAGACTACACATTAAAAGGACGGTTGCAGGCTAACCAAGCATTGCAGGAGCTTTTAGATTATATCAATAAACTTTCTGAAAACTTGTCTCGTCATAAAATTGAAGCCAAAGAAAGTCGTTTATTGCTTGAAAAAATCATGGAACAAATGGATGCCATGGTCTTTGCGGTGAACGATAAAGGTTTTATTGTTATGGCAAACCTTTCAGCGCAACGATTACTGCTCAACATTGAGCCGAGCAGTGAAAACTTTAATCAGCAACAACATCACCAAGTAAAGCTAATCGACTTAGTCCTTGGTGAGGAAATACTTAAGGCAACAACAGGGATTATTAATTTTAATCAAGGTCAGCTTAGTGGTGAGCACTTGCTAACGACAGAGTCATTTATCAGTGAAGGCAAACAACATCAGTTATATTTGATCACCAACGCTGAACGATTGTTAATGGAAAAAGAGCGGAATGCTTGGCAGAGTTTATTAAGAGTATTAAGCCATGAGATGAATAATTCTTTAACGCCAATTACCGCTATTAGTCAATCGATGCAACAAAAGCTGCAGCAAAAAATGAAAGATGGTGAGGTAATTGAAAATACCGAATCATTAGTACAAGGCATTGGAATAATTCATGAAAGATCACAGTCGTTAACGGCTTTCATTGCCAGTTATAGTCAGCTGACTCATTTACCTCAGCCGATAAAAAATCAGATAGAATTAAAGCCCTTGTTAACTAAAACGACACAACTTTTTCCTAAATGTAGTTTCGAAATATCAGCCTCTATAAGGTTGGGGGATTTTGAAAGTTACACCATTGAAGTAGACAGCAACCAGTTTGAGCAAGTGCTTATTAATTTATTTAAAAATGCAGTTGAGGCCATGGAGCATTTAAATGACAAAGCCATTCAGGTTGAATGTTTAATAGCTGATAATTGCCTAAAAATAAAAATTAAAGATCAAGGTCAGGGCATAGCAAATATTAATAATTTATTTGTTCCGTTTTACAGTACTAAGCCCCTAGGCAGCGGTATTGGTTTAACTTTGTCACGTCAAATATTGTTCAATCATGGTGGTACCATTAAATTATTCAATCAGGATGTCGGCGCACAAGCTATTATTTCATTGCCTATATCTCATTAGCCTTGTTTTGCTACTTTTGATTGAACTCTTGAGTTAAACGGGAAATCCAAGTTGTGCTTTAAGTTTACTTGCTTGGCGACGAGAAATTTCAACTTCAACATTATTTTTAAGTAATGCCATCAAACCATAATTTACTGTCTGCTCTAATTTTTCAATAGCATCTAAACGTAGGATATCAACACGGCTTGCACGGAAGTAGCTATTAGTATCAAGCCTTGCTTCGATTTTGTTTAATGAGCTGTGTAAATAAGCTTTGCCTTGTGGGGTGTAAATGGCGGCATGGTTACCAATACTTTCAAAGCGAGAGATATCACCTAGCTTGATTATTTTCATGTGATCGCCAAATTTTACCATCAGTTTAAAGTCATCCCCCAATGTTGCTTCTGCAGTTGATACCTCACTGTCAGCGAGTTTTTCGATCGTTTCTGCTAAGCGCTCAGGTACTATTGGTTTCACCAAGTAATCAATGGCATTAAGTGCAAAAGCATCTACGGCAAATTCATCGTAAGCGGTACAAAAAACAATAGGCACTTCGCCTTTGAGCTTTTCTGCCAGTGTTAAACCGGTACCGCCAGGCATTTCGATATCTAAAAATATAATATCAGGTTGATGTTGCTCTATTTCATCAAAACCTTGGTCGATATTTTCAGCTTGAGCAACCACAGTAATATGTGGGTGTTTTTTTAATAAGCGTAATAACTCTTGGCGTGCCATACGTTCATCGTCGATGATAATGGCATTAAGTGGTTTATCCGTTTTTGATAGGTTCATAAGGTAAACTCATATTTACATGAAAAGTATCATTGTCTGTTTCTTGGCTAAGCACCCCTTGCTTGCCAAAAATCAGCTCAATCCTTTGGCTTAAATTCTTTAATCCGACCTTAGTTCCTGACTTTACTAAGTCGGCTTGGTAAGGGTTAATAACATCAATAATCAGCATGTTGTTTCTAATTGCGCTATTGAGCGTTAAAGTGCCGCCATCTTTTAAATTGGCGATGCCATGCTTTATTGCATTTTCAACTATGGTTAATAAACCCATCGTTGGAATTTTGGCATTTTTACTTTCAGGTGAAATATTCATATTAATAGCTAAGCGCGCACCTAACCGAATATCCTCTATTGATAAATAATGCTGACAAACCTCAAGTTCTTTTCCTAAACTTGTATAGGCTTTAGTATCGGTCGACAAGTTATAACGAAATAAAGTTGATAATTGTGTGATTAAGTCTGCCGCCTTATCTTCATCTTCATAAATCATACCGCGAATGGTGTTCAGTGAATTAAATAAAAAATGCGGATTAATTTGATTCATCAAACTAGCAAGTTGTTGATCTTTTAATTGAGTTGCCAACTTTCTGCGGTCTCTTATCGAGGTGATGGTTAGGTACAACAAGCTCCAAATCAAAAAGAAAATGCTATTAATAAAGAGATAAAAAAACAGCTCTACTAGTATGCCGTATTGATAAATAAAGATATCAGGCTCAGGAAGTCCAAAAGTCCATTCTAATAACTTGTCAGTTATTGTGCCGATAAGTGCACACTGTAAAATAAGCTTTAATAAAGCTTTTAATTCAGTAACTTGGTTCTTCAGTTGATAGTCACGTAGTAGATAATGTGTTAATAAAATAGCGACAGTATAAGAGAGGATGTTTTTAATAAAATAGTCGGACGCAGCGTCTTGAATTTCAGCTGTTTGAAACTCAGGATCGGTATATATACCCAGTAGAGAAAAACCAAGCACTACAGCCAAGCCTAAAACTTGGCAAAAATAATAGACGGCATTAGATTTTCTTTGAACTGGCATTACTATCGCTTGTTTATTTTATGCCATTATCTATTCAATAATGGCAAGTTATAATTATTTTTGTTAAGCAGTATATAGTTACTACTTAGCAAAGTTAAGGGTTGATAAAAAATTGTTATTGCGAGGCTGAATTAATTCATAAATAAGTACATTTCTACAGATGAATAAAGGTTATTAACAAAGTGTAAATAAATTGGCAAATAAATACCGCCGCTACGCAACCGAGCTATCGCTAAAATAACAGCTAATGGAAAGAGTACTGCTAGTATGGTGAGGTCGTATTGCCCTGCATGAATCAGGGTAAATAAAATACTAGTGATAACAATGGTGCCAGTAATACCTAAGGGGGAATTTTTTAAGCCCTTAAAGATAAAGCCACGAAAAACTAACTCTTCAAAAATTGGCGCGGCAATAACAACAACAAACAATAATAAAAATAAGTAATCTGTGGTGTTGTATATGTCGATTATACTTTGTGGTGTTTCAATACCTAGAGCATTAGAGGCAAAATAAGAAAAAACAAAATAAACCAGTATTGCTAAGTTAAAATTAATAAACATTGTTTTATTGGGGAATTTATTAAAACCCAGGTAAGACGCTGCAGTAGTTACTTTTCTTCGACTGGCAAAATAGAATATTACCGATGATAAACATAAAGCAGTGACAAGATAATTAATGGCATTAAAATCGCCATCGAGTGCTAACTTTTGACTTATATCAATTCCCATAGTTTGAGCACTTTCAGCAATACCCCCCAGCGATACCACTTCAATTGCAGCGCCTATAGCCAGGGTAACTATAGTGATAATCAAGTACAGAATACAAAGTAGAAAAGTTAAAGCTAAGGTGGCTTTAGCACTCCAAGGTTTATTGGTTTCGTTTGGTGAAACCTCGATATTGGCTGCTTCAATTATGGTGGACATATTTATTACCTAAATGAAATGATTTTAATACAAAATGATCAATAATACGATTAAGAGTAGAGCTGGCATAACAGTTATCCTTTTTTTTGTGATTGAATATTATGAGTAGTTAAATGGCTGAAATTTACTCGCTTAACTGCTTGGTTGTTATCTTTGATGGTGTTGGACTTTATCGTCATTTCTTGATGGTGCACAGTGTTGAATCCTTCAGAGAAAACACCAAGAAAAATCAATGGACCTAATACCGAGAGAGTCATTTTTAATATTGTCATTTTAATCCTTTTAAAATGTTATTGAGCTTGTTCGCCGTGTGCGATTCAGTGATTGGAGAATATCGAATAAAGCTGGCATATAAGGTAAAAAGTGACAAGCGGTCAGAAAAAGTGATAAGTGGTTATTTGATTAAGCTATTTCGAAGGGTAAGGTTAATGAAACAGTAAAAGTTTCATTGGTATTTGTTTGAGTGAGCTTTCCTTGGACACCAAAAATTAGTCCAATACGTTGTTGTAAATTCTTTAAACCCACTCGTGTTCCTGATTTAACTAAATCTTGACAAAATGGATTACTGACTTCAACCAGTAGGGTATTATTTTCAACTTTACTGGTTAAATTGACGGTGCCACCTTTTTGTAAATTCGCTATACCATGTTTGATGGCATTTTCAATCAATGTTAATACACCCATAGTCGGAATTTTAGCTGTTTTACTTTCTGACGATACCGAAAAATTGACCTTTAAACGTTCACCTAAACGTATATCTTCAATGGCTAAATAGTGTTGGCAAACTTCTAATTCAGCTCCTAAGCTAGTGTGGGCTTTAGTATCAGTAGACAAGTTATAACGAAAGAGAGTTGAAAGTTTGGTCACTAGTTCAGCGGCCTTATCTTTGTCTTCAAAAATCATACCGCGAATGGTATTAAGTGAATTAAATAAGAAATGTGGGTTTATTTGATTCATCAAGCTCGCCAGTTCATGATCCCTTAGTTGTTGCCGAAGTTTTAGGCGCTCTCTAATCGCAGTAATCGCTAAATAGAGAATACTCCATATGGCATAAAGAAATAAGTTAAGGCTGACATTCATCAAGATATATTGAACCGAAAAATAGGATTTTTCACTATCGCCGAATGATAGACCCCAAATAATGTTTGCTAATGTGGTGCCAATGGCAGCAAAAAATATCGCAAGACTATATGTTTTTAAAGATGGTTGGTTATTTGATAAATGCTTTTTGATATAGGCGCGCAGTAAAAAATGGCTGGCTAATAAAGAGAAAACCATGCTCTTAAAAAATAATATTGTTTCATGAGTAAAATCTATTTCGCCTTCTTTGGTACTAATACCACTTATGAAGATAAAGCCAAAGAACAGCAAACTTCCCAATAGTTGGCAAACATAATAGCTTTTACTTGTTTTCATTCGGTTAACTTTATAAGAGTGGCTTGACTTGTTGCGATGCTAACACAGTAAAAATAACCTGTAATCAATTGTTAGTTAACTTTGACCGTGTTCTTGTAGATTTTTTGCTAATGCTTCTGCATCAGTAATATGTTGTTGGCTCATTGGCTACAACATCATTTATTCTTTTATATTATGTTGTTGCATTAATACCATTAACGTTTCTGAATAGCCTAGATATCCGTCTTTATCATGTGCTGGTAAGGCGTTAGTTAAATCACCAACTTAGGCAGGTATTTGTTCAAATTTTGAGGGTATGGTTTCTTCTGCTTCTAAATGGAGAGCAAATTCATTAGCAAACATACGCCATTTTTCTTGAACCAATGGTCAATCTTGTTTTGCTACGGAAGATTATGCCTAAACAAAAAATTCATCATACTCACGGTGTTTACTGGTCATATATTCTGGCATGGTGCTCATGAATTAAGATATTCCTTTGTATTGATAGCAACAGTAATGATGGCGTTATCATAATCGCTTTGAATTATCTTGATTTGATGGCTATTAATAAAAGAGGAATATTATTCAAAAATTCCTGATGAAATTATTGAATAATATTTTATTGAATTTAAGCTAAACGAAGTTAAGTTGAAGTCACAGGGCTCCTTAAAATTGTTTTTAATCTTTCTGGCGGTACTCGCCGGGGATCTGAAATATATATTTCGCAATGCTCTGATGAAGGCGTTAATTTTTCAGTAGCGGCAAAGGCGTACATTTGTTCAATAGTACGCTTTTCTTCTTCAAAAGCGCCAATGTGTAACATTTGAATGCAACGGCCAAAGTTATGTCTGCATAAAGATACATTTTCAACACTTACTGTTTTTCCTTTCGATAATAAAGCTTGTGCCGCTTGTTGAATATCGGAATTTTCGACATGCTCAGGAGTACGAATCATCAGTTGCCAACTCCATTGCTCTTGCGCTATTTGATTGAGAGGTAATGCTGATTCTGACCAATATCTAGCCTCTAGTTTACAAATAACATAATCACCTTTGTTTTGCTTTTTTCGAGTCATCTTTACCGTATAGGCCATGGCATAAAGCGCTGAAACTGCATCATTAAAAGATTCCTTTCCAGGAGAACCTTGACCATTTATGACCAAATAAGTGGCTTCTTTTATATCGATAAGTACTGGTTTTTTTGCTGCAATATAATCACTTTTATTAAGCTTGAATAAATCTATTTTAGTCATTTTAATTTTCCTTATCGGCAGTGTTTTGTTGGCATACCTTTATGATAGGCATATAAATATCAGTAACTAAATCTTCTGGCTCAGTTGATTCAGGGTCATTAAGGTAGACTTCAAAACAAGGTTTATCATCAGACTCATAGCTGCTTTGAGGTAACCACTGGCCAAAAAACTTGCGGTAAGTATCAGATAGATCGTTATATGAGCCGATATGAGTCGTTACTGCATATTGCCCACCCGAAATCGTTTGTACTTTTATATCATCCATTATTTGAAAATCATTGGGTACGGTAATACAAGCATCATAGCGAAGGTCTTCTGCTTTAATCACGTCAGGATCGTCATAACTCACACCTAGCATTTTCGCTTCTCCTCCGAGTAATCCTTCAGGCGCTAAACTACTACAGAGTTTATCCCACGCTTGTCCGCATTCTTGATAAGGGCCTTGATGGGAAACATAAGCGACTTTCATGCTGTTAATATCTTTGATCATTACATTCATTTTATATTCCTTTAATTGAAGTGGTTCAAAGGAGGAAATATGCCCACTAGTTACATAACGAATACAAGCTTTTGAAGAACTAGGAAAGCGAGCGTTTTCAGTACGTCTAAACTCTGAAGGCAGGATGCCTACTTTAGATTTAAACACTCTTGAAAAAGCCATATCACTTTCATAACCTGCATTAATGGAGATTTGTAAAATACTCATCGCAGTTGTTTGTAGCTCAATAGCTGAACGCTCTAATCGCAAGCGTCTGACCAACTCTTTTACTGACTCGCCTAACATACCACTAAAAATACGGTGAAAATGAAAAGGAGAAAAGCTGGCTTCCCTCGCTAACTCTTCAAGTGTCAGCTCATAGTCTAAGTTAGTTTGAATATAGTTAAGCGTTTTAACTATGCGTGACCGATAAGATTTTTGTGTGACTCTGCGCATTATTGCGTATTCCATAAGTATTAAGTTTCGTTTGTAGCAATAAGCATATTGCCATACATTGACATTTTTACTCAAACCAAAAACTGTTTAAGTGGTAGTAATGTATATAAGTTAACAAAACCGTTACTGATATTTCTTGCGCTTTTATTATTAAAATGTGTATTTATATGGCGATGATTGTTCTTATCTAACAAAGGAAATTTAGCAATCTAAATAACAGCCAAAATTGACCCATCATAAAAAAAACTGGAAACATATTTGTTATCCAGTTTTTTATTTAGTCTGATACTGACGTTTAAGTCAATGAGACAAATTAAAACTTAAAGTTGTTTAAATTACTCACTAACGTTTGTGCTTTATCTTCAGTTAACTGAATTTTTTCAGCTAAGTAGTTTGATTGATCAACGGTATCAGTTGCTAAGGTATCAATATTAATGATTAACTTATTCATTTCATCGGCAGTTGCTGATTGTTGACTGATGGTGGAGGCAACATCCAACATATGTTCATCAAGTGTAGACAAGGCTTTATACATATCATCAAATACCGAGGTTACCTCTAAGGTTAAAGATTTACTTTCGTTGGCCTCTGTTTGGCTCTGTTGTATGGTTGTCACCGCTTCTTTTGCCGACTCTTGTAATTGTGAAACAATACCATGAATGCTAGTAGTTGATTCCTGTGTTCGTGACGCTAAGTTTCTCACTTCATCAGCAACAACACTAAAGCCTCGACCTTGTTCCCCAGCACGCGCAGCTTCTATGGCAGCATTGAGCGCTAAAAGGTTTGTTTGTTCTGCAATGCTTTGAATTACATCAACCACTTTACCAATAGTATGAGTTTTTTGTTCTAAATCGTTAATCACTTGAGCCGCTTTTTCAGTTTGTTCAACTAAACCATTAATTTTTTCAGAGGCTTGGCTAATAACATTTAATCCTGCTGCCACGCCATTTTTGGTATTAGTGGCAATGTGGGCAATATCTTCTGTACGCTGAGCTACATGTTCAGACGTTTGTGCCATTTCGACAGAAGCGCTGGCAGCATTGGCCAATTGATTTTTCTGATCATCTATATTGTTTTTAGTCTCTTGAGTCGCTTGTAATGACATCTGTGCATCTTGCTCAACCTGCTGTGCAATTTGATTAGAGTCGGCAACTAAGTGCTGAATTTTTGCAACAAAGATATTAAAACTTTCTGCTAGTTTACCTATTTCGTCGTGGCGCTTCATGCTTATTCGTTGTGTTAAATCGGCAGAACCCTGTGCTATATCATCAAGGGCTTTTTGTACGACGTCTAATGGTGTTAATTGCCATTTGGTATAAAAGCTGATGAAAATCATTAAGACGATAGTAAAAAGCACAATATGAGTAATATCACTTGTTAAGGTATCATTTAATGAACGGTCTATCTCAGCTTGCGGGATCATCACCGCTATGCTCCAGTGAACTTCAGGCACCTCGCGGTCAAGCTTTTGGGTGAAAATTTGATAGCTTTCGTTTTTCCATTGCAGTGTTTGACTGCCTGAATTATTTTTATTTTTCCAGTAAGTTGCAAAGCCTGAAGCGCCAATATCGCGGTAAACCTCATCAACTTTTTCAATAGGGAGTTCAGAAACATCATGTTTTAACATCATATTAGACATATCAGGGAAGCTCACCATTAAACCAGAATCGCTTACCACAAATACCTCTAAGCCAGCATAACGGCTTGTTAATTCGGCTAAGCCTTGGTTGACTTGTTCTAAATTTAAATCAAGTCCTGCGGTGCCAATTAATTCCTGTTTGGCATTAAATAGCGGACGGCGAAAAGTCATTAAAATATCACCGTCATGATCGCGATAGGGATCATTTACGTAGTGATTCATTTGCCCTAAAAATTCATTCCAAAAGGGACGTTTATTAATGTAATAAGTAGGATCGTCATTTTTACCATCCTTATCGTAATACTCCCAAGTTTTAGTGGTAGTAAAAAACACTTCAACAATGGCTGGGTCTTGCTTAACAATATCAAGAAAATAAGGGCTTAATTTTTGCCATCCTGGTAATTCTTTAGCAGGAAGACCACGGGTTTCAATAGAGTCGATCGCTTCTATCGTTGCTGGGTTTGAAAAAATAGCATCGAGTTGGTTATTACGAGAATACAACATGTTATTAATTTTATCATCGAGTTGGCTGAGTAAACGGCCCACTTCGCTGTTTAACGATAAATTTTCTTTATCACTGACACTATTAACTTTGAAAACTAATGAGATGCTAGTAATGATTAATAAGGTGATTAATATCCAGAAAATAAATTGTCTAGCCAGGCTTTGTTTTATGTACAACATGCAAACTCCAGAAGGTACATCATTCCATGAGGTGGTTTAATTTTATGTATTTTTAGCATAGTTCAACACTATTTGTCGGCCAAAAAGTAATTTTATTAAACTTTATTTTATATACTGTATATTTATTACGAGGCGATAACAAAATGTTTACATACCAACAATTAGCGTTACAAATAGCAAGGCAGCTATTAATCTGTCAGGAAATAACGAAGTGAATTTTGTCACTAAATAAATATAAACTTATCTTAATGACTAAATTTATCATAAGGTTACAATCTAAAGTGTGATATTTTGGCAACAAGGCCAGTTCAGAAACAAACTGGCTATTCTAATGCCGACAATACACTTTAGAGTGTAAGATGAAATAAATGTAAACTTTTTCTTATCTATTAATAAGGTTAATTAGGGTGGCGAGAGCTTCCTACATAATAATAAACCGTCCACTCTGATTTAAACAATGCTGCGGTTGGTACCATGTGAGTTGCAATAGTGATGTTGTTACTTTTGTTGGTAAATTCTACTTTTATTCCCTCATCATTGTTTCTTTGTTGTTCAGTCATTTGCCAATCGTCAGCTAAACAGCTACGAGTTACATCTTTGGCTTTGTCAAAGTAGGTTTGTGCGGTTTCTTTATCAGGTGCGGTGATATTACACGCATAAGTTGTGCTGTCACTTCCCCATGCCCAAACTTGGCAGCTATGACCTACCAAATGATATTTTGCCTGCCAAATTTTACTAATTCTATTATTAATAGTCTTCAGCTTTATTCGTTCAAAGTTATTATCGTATTCATTGATTAAACCATCAATTTTATCGCAAGGATTTACTACGGGAGATGGGTTAGCTTGTTTTAAATAGGCTTGATTTTTATATGGATCTTGAACGGTACAAGAAATTAAAAATGATGAGCTGAGTAAAAATAATGATTTTGTTAACAAGTTCATATCTAGTTGCGCTAAGCAGAAGTAATTGTGAGTCTAATGATAATACAAATGCACCTTTAATCAATGATTTACTCTTTCAAATATGAGAGATAGTGGAAAAATAAACTCAGTAGTTAATTTTATATCGCTTTAGGGTATACTTCTGGCCTAGATTTTTATTAGGATTTACCCTTGTTAGCAATCATTCGTATTTTTTCCATTACTTTAGCACTTGTCGTTATATGCATATTTGCTTGTGTTTTTTGTCTTTTCCAGCCTTTCAGTCGTAATAGGGTTTTTTATACCTCAAAGTATTTGGGGAAAGTGGCTAAATTATTAGGGTTAGAAGTAGAAGTTAGAATAGCTGAATCTGCGCAAAACTTAGGACCTGTGGTTTATGTGGCTAATCATCAAAGTGGTCTTGATATGTTTACTATTAGTAGCGCGGTGCAACCGAACACCG
The DNA here is from genome assembly GCA_022969175.1 of Colwellia sp. Lineage (GTDB taxonomy): Bacteria > Pseudomonadota > Gammaproteobacteria > Enterobacterales > Alteromonadaceae > JALJPB01. The sequence continues at coordinate 34,252 of JALJPB010000040.1, forward strand.
TAACGGTTGGTAAAAAGAGTTTAAAATGGATTCCTTTTTTTGGCCAAATGTATTGGTTAACGGGTAACATTTTAATTGATAGAGTTAATACTAATAAAGCGATGGGTACCATAGCCCAAACAGTTAAAAAAATTAAAGACAAAGGCTTATCCGTTTGGCTCTTTCCTGAAGGAACACGAAGCAATGGACGAGGGTTGTTACGTTTTAAAACAGGAGCATTTCGAACTGCAGCTGAAGCAGGGGTTGCTATTGTTCCTGTTTGCTCAAGTAATTTACATAATGCGATAAAATGGAACCGATGGAATAATGGTAAAGTTATTATTGAAATACTGCCTCCGGTTTATTTCAATGAGCAAACGAAAGATAATGTTAGAGCGGTTACCAATGAAGTTCATGCTTTAATGTCAGATAGAATTGAGCAATTGAGCATTGAAACCGGTACATCACTTAACATCGATGCTTCAACAAAGCAGGAAACGACATAAATGAATAACAAAGAGCAATTACAACATTGGCTAGAGCATACCCAAGCACTTATTGGTGAATTAGTTGAAGACGGTACTAATGAAGAAGTGCATCATACTATTGAACATCATTTTGCCAGTAGTGATTTTAATTTATTAGAGCAAGCGGCAATAACGGCATTTAAGATGGGTTATGAAGTTGAAGAGCCTGAAGAAGCTGAGCTTGAGAGTGGTGAAAAAGTTTTTGCCTTTGATATCAGTACTGAACAAGCGCTTGATGTTGAAATTATTTTTGAAGAAACAAAAAAAATGCTTGAACTAGCGAAATTAACAAAAGTCGATTATGATGGTTGGGGTACATATTTTGAAGAATAGTCATATCACATTTTTTTAGAGGCATAATTATTAATTAAGTGTATAGTGACTATTCAGTACATTACTGGTTAAGTAATGTGCAGATATTAATTTATATTAAAGGAATTTTTCCATGGAATGGTTAACTCAATTACTTCGTCCTGAAGTATTATCTTTATTAATCCCTATTATTGTCATTATTGGTATATTTTGTGTCACTGTTGTTAAGGCTCATAACAAACACCAAGAGCGCTTAGAAAAAATTAAACAAGGTTTTAATCCTGACATTTAGTGCGATAGTCATTTTTCATACCATGCGGTTGTAAATTCAGAATTTATTGATAAGCAATTACAATTGACCAGTAGAATCTCGAATAACTAATTCAGGGGTGTATTGGGTCATAATGTTTTTATTGCTTTGATTTCTCGTTTGACCAATTAATAAACTGGCGGCATCTTCAGCAATTTTTCTATTAGGCTGATGGGCAGTCGTTAGTTTAGGCCAAGTTTGACGAGAGAATGGACTGTTCTCAAATCCTGCAATGGAGAGTTGTTCTGGAATAGCAATACCCATTAATCGCGCTGCAAATAATGCACCCGCAGCTATTTCATCGTTACAAGAAAAAATGGCTGTAGGTTTTATATCTTCAGCCATTAATTGTTTGGCACCATGCACACCTGATTCAAACGAATATTCACCTTCAATAATTAAATTTTCATTAACCATCATTTGGTTATTTGACAAGGCTTGTTTGTAACCTTGTAAGCGTTCAATACTCGATTTATGTTCAGCGCCACCGGCGATAAAACCAATATTCTTATGGCCTAAATCGATCAGATGCTGAGTGATACTTAAAGCGGCAGCGTGATCGTTTATCATTATGCAAGGGCTGAGGTTATCTGGAGCAACATCACCAGACATTATACGTACAACTTTAACATCTAAGTCAGTTATGCGTTTTACAAATTCAGGCATTTCTGAAAAAGGCGGTGTTAAAACTAAGCCTGCAATACGCGACTGCTTGACCATGTTGACTATTTCTTCGGTAATATTGTCAGCTTTAGAATTACAAGGGTGAATAAGTAATTCATAACCTTGTTTTTTACAAGCGGACAAAATCCCTTCTTGCATATCAATAACATAATAAGCATTTGGGTTGTCATAAACATAAGCAATGCTAAATGATTTGGTTCCAGCTAAATTACGAGCAGCTAAATTTGGCTGATAGCTTAACTCTGCAACAGCAACTTGTACCTTCTCTCTGGTTGTTTGTCTGACCGATATTTCGTTGTTCATCACTCTTGAAACGGTTTTAATTGAAACACCGGCAAGTTTTGCAACATCATTTATTGTAGCTTTTATCACTCTATTAACCTTGTTCATCGTTTATATTATTCGCTGCGTGACAAGAGTATTGCTTCTTATGCTTTGCGGCAATAGTTATTATTATATTTGATATAAATATTTCATAACCCTTATGTTATTATCTTTTGATATTCTACTAAACAATAACAATTGACAGCGCTGTCATTTAATAATATTGTTAATCAAAATTTAGTTTCGTTTAAGCCTTATAGGAACAATTATGTCCGCTCGCCAAGCATTATCTAGCTGGAAAAAACTTAATCAACTCGCAAAAGATAAAAAAACTCAACATATGAATACTCTGTTTGCAGAGGATAGTCAACGCTTTGATAAATTCTCAATTGAGCTGCCTAGATTGCTTTTAGATTATTCAAAAAATTTAATAGACAGTGAAACTATGGATAGTTTATTAGCATTAGCTGAAGAAACCCAAGTCCCTCAATGGCGTAGTAAAATGTTTAGCGGTGAAAAAATCAATACTACTGAAAATAGGGCAGTGCTGCATACGGCATTACGTCGACAAAGTGATGAACCGCTAATAGTTGATGGCGAAAACCTTACCGAACAAGTAAAAGGACAATTGGCAGATATGGAAGTATTTGTGAATAAAGTCCGCCAAGGACATTGGTTAGGTTATTCAGGAAAGCGTATTACCGATATCGTTAATATTGGTGTTGGCGGCTCAAATTTAGGGCCACAAATGGTTACTGAAGCGTTAAAGCATTACAGCGATAACAGCGTAAATGTGCATTATGTATCGAATGTAGATGGCTCGCAAATTGTCGAAATTCTTAGGCCGCTAAATCCGGAGAAAGTACTATTTATTGTCTCGTCGAAAACATTCACCACCGCAGAAACAATGACCAATGCTAAAACAGCAATTAATTGGTTAACCTCTTCTTCATTTGATCAAAAAGCGGTTGCTAAACATTTTGTTGCCGTTACCGCCAATAAAGAAAATGCCATGAGCTTTGGTATAGATGAAGAAAATATCTTTGATATGTGGGACTGGGTAGGTGGCCGATTTTCTTTATGGTCAGGTATCGGGTTACCTATTGCATTAGACTTAGGTTTTGAACAATTTACCGCCCTTTTACAAGGGGCTAATGAAATGGATGAACATTTTGTTAATGCACCTATGAAAGATAATATGCCGGTTATTATGGCGCTCATTAGTGTATGGAATACTACTTTTTTAGGATCTCAGTCACAGGCGATATTACCCTACGATCAAACACTTCACATGCTCAGCGCGTATTTACAACAAGCTGAAATGGAAAGTAATGGTAAGTCGGTCAGTTGGGACGGCACAGAAATCGACTATGCCACCGTGCCTACTATTTGGGGCGAGGTTGGCATTAACGGTCAACATGCCTTTTATCAATATCTTCACCAAAGTAATAATGTAGTGCCTGCCGATTTTATTGGCTCGATAGCTAGTGTTACACCTGTTGCAGGTCATCATGAAATACTAATGGCCAACTTTTTTGCACAAACTCAAGCCTTGATGTCGGGAGTAGATGAAAAACAAGTGCGTGCAGATTTAAAAGCAAAAGGTAGAACTGACCAATATATTGAAACGGTTGCTCCGCACAAAGTACACAAAGGGAATAGACCAACCAATACTATTTTATTAAAACGTATTGACCCTCGCACTTTAGGTTGCTTAATTGCTGCTTATGAGCATAAAATCTTTGTTCAAGGCATTATATTGCAAGTATGTTCGTTTGATCAATGGGGTGTAGAATTAGGTAAGGGTCTGGCTTCAAAAATACACAATGAATTAGAAAGTGATGCTAATCTCGATAGTCATGACTGTTCTACCCGAAGTTTAATGAATTATTATAAAAAAGAAACTAAAAAATCTTCGTTACCGGTTTAAGCGGTATTGTTACACGGAAGATGGGAGTTAAACAAAAAAGGAAGCAATGCTTCCTTTTTTTGTTTTTTGACTTCGGTATCAACCTTGAACTAAAGACAGCAGGATAAATCTAGGTAATAAATGATCTAAAGTAAAATGTATCATAATTGCAGTAATGATTGTATACAAAATCCTCACTATAAAGCTGAATGTAGCGGCTATTTAACCGCTAAATACTAATGCTTTCAACCTCTTCGCCCATAAATAATACCAATGTTATTAATTGGTTACAATTATAATAAGGTTAATTTGTTATTTAATGTAGCCAAGAAGCATTTTTCTGTGTATGGTTTTAGTTAGCTTAATGACAACGCTGTCATAAAACAAAAAGACAACGCTGTCATCCATTAAGTAAAAATAGATAATTAAACTATATTCAAAAAACGTGTGTAAGGGAAAGTCGATGTCATCTAAAACATTTAAGAAAGGCGTATTAGCGAGTTCAATCGCTTTAATCCTAGCCGGTGGTACTGCACCTATGGTTATGGCTGCCGAAGAAGCAAAATCTGCAGATAAAGATATGGAAGTCATTCAAGTAACAGGTATTCGTGGTTCATTAAAAGCATCTATTAACGGTAAACGATTTTCTGACGCCGTTGTCGATGTAGTAACTTCGGAAGATGTAGGTAAGTTCCCAGATGGTGATGTTGGTGAATCATTAGCACGTATTCCAGGTGTAACTGTTTCTCGTCAATTCGGCCAAGGCCAGCAAGTTTCTATTCGTGGTGCATCTGCACAATTAACACGTACTTTATTAAATGGCCATTCAGTAGCTTCTACTGGTTGGTTTGACCAACAACCAGTTGACCGTAGCTTTAACTACGCAATGTTGCCATCTGAAATGGTT
>JALJPB010000041.1 GCA_022969175.1 Colwellia sp.
CGGATTGTAACATAGTAAATTGATGTGATTAAAGTAAATGCTTTATTGATAAGAGATGAATGATCTCAATGTTAACCTACCTTCATCAATATTTTCTGACAGTAATTCTGGGATGATAAGGCTCGAGTGCAACGTTTGGCTAGGGTATATAACCATTCGATTAAAAGCTAAATCTACTTTAGCTATTTGTTTGAAGTCATTGTTCCCCTCATTAACATAACTATTTGGATAAAAATTTGCAGACAATTTAGGGTTGATGCTCGACCAATATTCTTCCTTTCTTTTAGGTTGAATAGACTCAAATCCTGTTTCATTATGACGGTACAAGGCTGTTCCTTGATGCGGGGGATGACAAAGGTAGAGCAGAATGGCTAATTGGCCAGGGCCTTCGGTGTCATAATGAGGGATTCTTTGGTTTTGGTTAAGCTCTTCAGGAGAAAAGCTAATCATAGCAAAATTTGACTCAAGCCATGAAGGGTATGCGACAGGTAACCGATAAACTTTTTTAATTATAGGTTTGAGAGCCGCGTACATATTGTCATTATAATTATTTGTCAGCTCAGAAATTACACCGGGATAAAAGTTTGTCTTCTTTTCAGCAGGAATCAACTGACTGTTTTTTTTTGCAAATAAAACAATATCTTCAGGGCTTTGACAAAAATTATCAATAATAACAACAGGAGTTTTTTCATTTCCTAAATAGCTAACATCAAACTTTAATTCATCATTAACTTTAAAATTAAACTCTTCAGTAGTTTGAGACATAAAAACTCCTAGGTAGAATAAAAGTTATTACGATTGTTTACGTTTTGCTAGAATATCGAATTGGTGGAATGACAATAGTTGGGCATAAATATACTCTAAATAGCCTTTTTGACGCAGTTCTAAATACTTTTCACTTGTTAGGGCATTTATTTTATTGATATCAATAATATAAATGTCAGTGATTTGTGCATTCAAACCAGAGTTTTGATAGGAATAGGCGCATTCTGTGAGTAATTCTTGATCAACTAAGAAATCAACAAATTCATCTGTAGCTAGTTGATCTTTATGGTATTGGGTGATTCCTACGCGATAGCCAGCTAAGGTTTTTGTTTCTTTTCCGTCATTATCAAACAGGGCAATACCTTCTGAATCATTAACTCGAGTGCTTTCTTCGTCAATAAAGAATCCCAAACGTGAAACCTTTTCTTGGTTTTCACTAGGAAGTTTTTTTAGAGCAAAAGGATATAAATTTACACTACCAGGGATATAAGCCCCCTGCCAAACATCATTTTTAACAAAAAGATTTTCATTTAATTCTAAGCCGGTAACGGCTACTGATTGAAATACACCAGATTCAGGGTTTTTAATGAAAATAATAGGCATCTCATTAGCCGCTTTTACAAATTCTTGCATTAGTATCAATACATTGTTGACTGATGCTACATGCTGAAATGTATTGATACTTTTTAGTTTTGTTTGTCCGTGTTTTACATTGTTAACAGGTTGGTAATTGTTATTCATTATTAATATCTTATTATGGAATTTATGATGAGATTTAATGAACATGGTATTTCTCCGATAGTTTGAAGTCAATAGCAGAGGCTATATGAAATAAATCTTTAGATATGATCGGAAAAACGTTAAAGCAGGAAGATATAAATCCTGCTATTCACTTGCTTTCTCAGGTTTTTCTTGCGATTACCGTGAGGTATTTTAATTTCCCTGAGAGATAAAGTTCTTCTTTTTGTAAAGAAATATCGGCAAGAAATTCAAATTTCTTATCGGGAAATGTCTTTTTAAAGTTTATTTTATCAATTTCACAGGCTTCAATTACATTTTTAGTCATATCGTGGGCATACAATAGTTCCATATTTGGTAAGAGATCATTTTGTAAATTGAGTATTTGTTTGTATAAAGTTTCATCTGGTGAAAATACGTCAGTATATAAAAAGTAACCACCACTTTTTAATGTTCTGGAGACTTCACTATAAAATTTATAAATATTTGAATAACAGTGCGACGATTCAACATTGGTGATTACGTCAAAGTAATTATCATCAAATTGAAGAGCGCAACTGTCACCAATGACGTATTTTAAGCCTTCTCTTTGATGATTTTTTTGGCAAAAGGAAACTTGATTAGCATTTAAATCTAAACCAATGGCTTCTTTAGGATTGTAATAATTTTTGATAAAGGATAAACCACCACCACGTCCACAACCTACTTCTAATATTGATTTATTGACTAAACTTTTACTCAGACCAAATTTCTGAGCTTGAATAAATAAATTATTATAAAGAGATATCTGATGATGCCATTTTTGATCTGATTCTTTTAATTCAATGTTACAAGGAGCATAGCCATGGTTCATAAAAATGAACCAGTCCTCATCTTTCATTTCCTTTAATATTAAATTGTATTCTTGAATGACTTTATTATTAAATTTTTCAATTGGATTTACCTGTTCAAGTGCCATTATCAACTACTTTGTATATCTCTTATTAAGTTTGAGAATATCATGAGGATAGCAAATTTTGCAATATTAATGCTTTTCTTAATATACATGGCTGTGTATTGTTAGGAAATGTTTCAAAGTATTTCTTATGAATATTTACAAAACACACATACACCTAGAACGAACATTAAATTGTTTTCTAGTTTAACTTAAGACGTTATCAAAGTTCTTTCTTAGATACCTCTTTAAAATAATTAACTAAATGTAGTAACAGTTATGAAAACATATAATAAAAATATAAAAACAAAATTTAACAAGCTAGGTTTTTTGATGATGACCTGTCTAGTGATTACTGCTTGTAATTCAGACAACAAAAGCTCAGAAGACGAAATAATTGATGAAACCATCACCGTTGAAAGAACGGGTGAGTCAGTAGCTCGGCAATGGAATGAAGTGCTATTGCATGCAATAAGGAATGATTTTGCTCGGCCCACGGTTCATGCGCGTAATTTATTTCATATTTCCTCAGCGATGTTTGACGCATGGGCTGTTTATGACGATAAGGCAAATACCTACCTGTTTAACAATAAACTGGGTGATTTTGAGTGTAGTGGCCAAGATTTTGATAAGCCAATAGATATACTTCCTGAACGAGAGCAAGCGTTAAGTTTTGCCGCTTATAGAATTATTGAACACAGATTTAAATTCTCACCCGGTGTTGATAGCATTATGGAACAGGCAAATTCCCTAATGTTGAGTCTGGGTTATGATTCTGCCATGCAAAGTACTGATTACTCACAAGGCGATGCTGCCTCATTAGGTAATTATATTGCCAATTGTTATATTGATTTTGGTTGGCAAGATGGAGCCAATGAATCGCAAAACTACATAAATAAATCCTACCTTGCTGTAAATGCTCCCTTGGTACTTGATAGTGCAACAGTGGGTAATCCTACTATTACAGATTTAGACCGATGGCAGCCATTGTCAATTGCTGGAAATATTGATCAAGCAGGTAACCCTGTTCAAGATGTGCTTGAATTTTTGGGACCAGAGTGGGGCCAAGTTACTCCTTTTGCTTTATCTGACAATGATAAAACGACATTTAATCGCGATGGCTATGATTACCAAGTCTATTTTGATCCTGGCATGCCAGCAACAATTAATGGGGAATTATCTGAAGAATATAAATGGTCTTTTTCTATGGTGGCTGTTTGGTCTGCGCATTTAAGCACTGATGATGAAGTTATGTGGGATATTTCACCTAAGAGTTTAGGCAATATTCAATCCTTGCCTAATACTTTTGCTGAGCACCATCAATTCTACAACTATTTAGAGGGTGGGGATGCAAGTACTGGTTACGAAGTTAACCCCAAAACCGGTAGTCCATATCAAGAGCAAATGGTAAAACGGGGCGATTATGTCAGAGTTTTAGCTGAATTCTGGGCCGATGGACCTTCATCTGAAACACCTCCTGGCCATTGGTTTGTTATTTTAAATACCGTAAGCGATCATCCCCAATTAGAAAAACGTTGGGCAGGAGAAGGTGATGTTGTCGGAAATTTAGAGTGGGATATTAAAACTTATTTCGCTATGGGGGGGACTATGCATGACTCTGCAGTTACTGCATGGGGAATTAAAGGACGTTATGATTATATTAGGCCGGTGTCTGCAGTAAGAGCTATGGCAGATTTAGGTCAAAGTAGTGACATAAATTTACCTTCGTATCATGTGAATGGCTTACCACTTGTAGATGGTTATATTGAACTTGTTTCAAGCGGAGATAATTTATCAGGTGAAAACAACGAGCATTTAGGTAAGGTTAAATTATTTGCTTGGAAAGGACCTGATTACATCAATGATCCTAGTTCAGACCAAGCTGGAGTCGGTTGGATATTAGCTGAAAACTGGTGGCCTTATCAACGTCCAACTTTTGTTACCCCACCATTTGCGGGTTATGTATCAGGGCACTCTACTTTTTCAAGAGCTGCTGCTGAATTAATGACAGCAATGACAGGGGACGAATACTTCCCTGGTGGGATGAGTGAATTTGAAGTGAAAGCAAATGACTTCTTAGTTTTTGAAGAAGGACCTAGTACAAATATGACGTTACAGTGGGCCACTTATCGAGATGCCTCAGATCAATGTAGTTTGTCACGAATTTGGGGCGGAATTCACCCCGCCATTGATGATATTCCTGGCCGATTAATAGGGGAGAAAATTGGCGTTGATAGTTTTAATTTTGCCCAAAATTACTTTAACGGTACTGCGCTTTAAATAGCGCAATTCCTATTCGAAACTATTAGAGAGGTTTTTTGTGAAAAATTTAACTTTAGTTACTGTTTTTTCAGTTTTTTTATTAAATTGTGGTGGTGACAGTCCTACTCAACCACTCCCTGATACGCAGGAGCCTGATAAAGGACCTATTTCAGGTGTTCCCGTTAAAGTGACTTATAGTGACCCCATTGGCAGTGATACCCACCAATGCCATAGCACTTCAGCGACAACTGAAAATATCATGTTTTCAGAAATATCTGAAATGTCAGGTCTTAACTATAGTCATTCTATGCCAAATGGTGATGGGGCTTTAGGGCAGTCAGGTGGTGTAAGTGCAGGAGATTTTGATGGTGATGGATGGGTAGATTTATACGTGATAGGAGGTGAAGGTCGGCCTAACTTATTATTAAAAAATAACGGTGATGGTACTTTTATCGATATAGCAGGATATGCCGATGTTGCTGTTCAAAATAAGGGCAGCGGCCCTTCATTCGCCGATATTAATGGTGATGGTTTATTAGACCTATTTGTTGGCAGTGTTGGCGGAGATAGCCCAAGGTTATTCCTTAATCAGGGGAATGAACAATTCCTCGATATAACGGCCTCTTCAGGACTAGAATTACCAGGTAATAACTTCTCTGCGGCGTGGGGGGATTATGATAAAGATAATGACTTAGATCTTGTTATTACTCATCGAAGTACGGTTAGTAAACAATATTACGCCTATTTATGGCGTAATAATGGCGATCTCACTTTCACTGATATTAGCCTTAAGGCTGATATATCTATGTTATCGCCACTAGACAATACTTTTACACCTAATTTTGCTGATATTAATAATGACGGATGGCAAGATTTGTTGATGGTTTCAGATAATAATCAAACTCGTTTATACCTCAACGATAAAGATGGTACCTTCACTGACATAACCAATGAAGATGTTTTTACCGATATTGCCGGTATGGGATCCGCCATTGGTGATTATGATAATGATGGTGATTTAGACTGGTTTGTAACCGCAGTATCTTCAGATGAAAATGCGGATTACTTTCCCGGGAGTACATTAACGGGTAACCGTTTTTATCAGAATAATGGCTCAGAAGGCTTTGTTGATAAAACTAAAGAAACAGGGGTTTATTTTGGCGGTTGGGGTTGGGCAACCTGTTTTAGTGACTTTAATAATGATGGACGGTTAGATCTATTTCTTGTTAATGGCATGGAGGGAGATGGTATTGACCCCATTTATAAAAATGATCCATCAATGTTATATATTGGTGACCGTCATGGTAAGTTCAAAGAATCAGCTGTGGCACTGGGTATTAATGATACCGGGATGGGCAGGGGAATTGTCTGTTTTGATTATGACAAAGATGGCGACCAAGATATTTACATTGCCAATTACAATCAGCCGCCAAAGCTTTATTGTAATCATGGAAATAGCAATAACTTTGTTAATATTAAGTTAGTTGAGTTGTCAGGTAATACTCAAGCAGTGGGTGCTAGAATATTCGTTCGAACTGATTTTGATACTCAAATGCGAGAATTACGCTCAAGCAACAATTATGTCTCACAAAACCCCGTCGAAGCTCATTTTGGTTTGAAGGACGCTGAGGCAATTGAACTGGTAACTATTGTCTGGCCTGATGGTGAGGTTTCTCAAATCACTAATATTAATATTAATCAGTTTGTTATTATTGAACGTCAATAAATCTATTTATCCTAATGCCCTAGTTTAAATAACTAAATTAAATTTAGTTATTTAAACTAGCTTCGACTTTTTAACTAAACAAACTTATTTAAATTGTTACACAATTGTCATGTAATGTTTACGTTAACGGAATGTTTTGATGTATACTGTTGATTTTATTGGGTAATGATTTGATATTCCTTGTATTGTAACTGTTGATTTGAATTAATGCTTAGTTTGGTTTTTATTTTATCTCATTGATAAACATATTGAATCATCAATTTTTATTATTTTAAATTTCCCAGTAAAATCAAAACCGATAATGTTTCTTATAATCTCTGTGTATTTCTTGTTTTTATTTTTTATTTCATATAGTTACCGTGTGCTACTGTCTGTTTTTAACTGTTAATGTTTGTGTCTATATATTTCTAAATGTTAAAAACTTTGCTAAATAGTTATAAATGGTATTGACGGTTTTGCTCTATTACGTTTACTATCATACTCGACAGATCAGGTCTTAGACCGTTTATAACAAAAACTACAGGACAACATAGTCTTGAGTTTTATAACAAACCAAATCACAAACAAATGTGATCCAGGGAGTAAACATGAGAAATACAAATATAAAGCGTAGCTTTAACCGCTCGCTTGCCGCTATTGCTGTAGGTACTATCTTAGCTACCTCAACAATGTCTTTTGCAGCAAGTAATACCACAGGTTCTATCTATGGTCAGGCTAAAGAAGGCGCAGTAATTACTTTTAAAAACCGAGATACTGGTTTATCTCGTTCTATCACAATTACTGATAATGGTCGTTTTAACTTTAAATCAGTACCTCCAGGGGTTTATGAAGTTACTACTAGTAATGGTAGTACACGTGTTGTTCAAGTAGTTGTTGGTACAGGTTCTTCAGTAATATTTACCCAAGATGACACAGAAGTTATTACCGTTACTGGTTCAGTATTGTCTGTAATCGATACTTCATCAGTAGAATCAACAAGAGTATTTACTCAAGATCAAATTGAATTATTACCTGTTGGTCGTAATACTACAGCGATTGCATTATTAACTCCTGGTACTGTTCCTGGTGACCCAACGTTTGGTAACTTACCTTCGTTTGGTGGTTCTTCAGTTGCAGAAAACGGTTATTACATTGACGGTTTTGATGTAACTAACATTCGTTCATTTTTAAGTTTTGCTACTATTCCTTTTGATGCTATATCACAAACTCAAGTTAAAACGGGTGGTTATGGTGCAGAATTTGGTCGTTCACTTGGTGGTGTAACTAATACAATCATTAAATCTGGTACTAACGACTGGAAATTTGGCGCATCAGTTTATTATACGCCTGATAGCCTTCGTGGTGATTACCAAGATGTTGAAGATCTTAACCAAACAGATGGGACGTTAACGGTTTATCAGTCAGATTTTACTCGCACTAGTTTAGAGTATAACTTCTCTGCTGGTGGTCCAATTATTGAAGATACTCTTTTTGTTTATGCAAATATCATGATGCAAAACGATGAAAGAGAATACTTTAACCGTGTTGATAGTAATACTCGTGAAGTTTCAACCCCAAATGGCTTAATTAAGTTAGATTGGTATATTACTGATGATCATATTATTAATGCGACCTATATTCAAAACGAAACCGATGTTGACCGTGTTTTCTATGAAAACCCTGAAGATGCAGTTTATACTGGTCAACACGGCGAAGAAACTACCCGTTATACTGAAGAAAATGGCGGTAGTATCTTTGTAGTTAACTATACAGGCCACATTACTGATGATTTATCGGTAAGTGTTATGTACGGTCAATTAGAAGATCTATGGGCAAACAAGGTTCCACGTAACCCTGATCCAGAAGCTGCTTTATGTGCTCGTGCTATTGATACAACAGGTGATTTAACCTGGGGTAATCGCGTAAATGTGGGTTGTTGGAATACTGCACAATCAAATGTTAGTGACCCTGAACCAGAATCGGCTCGTGACGAACGTGAAAGTTTTAAAATCGATTTAGATTACACTTGGGAAGATCATACTTTCCGTGTAGGTTACAACTCTGAAGAGTTTACGTCTTATACTCTTGGTACTCAATATACTGGTGGTGTTTATTACCGTTACTTTGAATCAGCTGAGAAAAATGGCGGCGTAATTAACCGTGTTGACTTACCATATGGTACTCAAGCAGTCCGTGTAATAACTAACGATGTAAAATCTGGTAGTTTCCAAGTAGACAACTCTGCTTTCTATATTGAAGATTCATGGCAGGTTAACGATGAATGGATGGTATATTTAGGTTTGCGAAATGAAACCTTTACTAACTATGCTGAAAATGGTGATATTTTTGTTGAAGCTGATGGCCTAATTGCTCCTCGTTTAGGTTTCTCTTGGGATGTTAATGGTGATTCTACTGCGAAAGTTTATGGTACCTTAGGTCGTTACTACATTCCAATTGCTGGTAATACTAATATTCGCGCTACCCGTTTACAATCCGGTGGCACAAATTATTACCATGTTGATGGTTTTGATGAAGCTACTGGTTTACCTATTAACCAAGGCGCAGCAATTGGTACTGGATTTTTTGATAATCAAGTACCTGATCCACGCGTAATTGCGGTAACCGATCTTGACCCAATGCACCAAGATGAATTGATTTTAGGTTACCAACAAGAGCTTGGTAATGATTGGACCGGTGGTGTTAAGTTAATGTACCGTAAGATTCAAGATGGTATGGATGACTTCTGTGCTCATGATGGTTTCTACCAGTGGGGCTTAGATCAAGGTTATGCCATGGCAAATGAGGCAAACGATTGGCATACACCTGAAGGTGGTTTTGATGTTGGTTCAATGCAAGGTTGTATCATGATCAACCCTGGTAAAACGATTAATATCTTTGCAGATACCAATGGTGATGGTGAAGTTCAAGAAATATCTGTTGATAATTCATACTTTGGCTTACCAGAATACAAACGTAGTTACAAAGGTTTAGAGTTTACATTAGAGAAAGCTTGGTCTGACGACTGGTATGTAAACCTTTCTTATGTTTGGTCTAAAAGTGAAGGTAACATCGAAGGTTATGTAAACTCTACTTTAGGTCAAGAAGATCCAGGTGCAACGCAAGATTTCGATCACAAGCGTTTCCAAGATGGCTCTGATGGTTATTTACCAAACGATCGCCGCCACGTACTTAAAGGTTACGGTGCTTACAAAATAACTGACGAGTTAACTTTTACAGCTAACGTTAATTTATCTTCTGGTACACCATTAAGTTGTAATGGCTTTATTCCTTTAGAAGGCATGATGACAGGTGATGGTTCTACAGTTTATGATGCTCCTAACTTTGATCAATATGGCGCATCAACGTTCTATTGTGCAAGTGAAAGTGGTACACCTGAACTATCAAGCCGTGGAGCATATGGTCGTACAGAATGGACTTATATGGTAGATGCTGGCTTAAGTTATATGCCTACATGGGCTGAAGGCTTAACGCTTCAAGTTGATGTTTTCAACCTCTTTGATTTTGATGAAGCAGTTCAATTTAATCAACAAAAAGATTTTGATAAAGGTTCTCCAAAAATCAATCCTAACTTCTTAGCTCCAACGGCTTTCCAAGCGCCACGCTCTGTGCAGTTTACAGCTCGTTACCGTTTCTAAGCTAGTGATAATAAGTTAAGTGCAAACTTAGCTGATATATCCTAGAAGTTATTCAAAGCTCCAACAGTTGTTGGGGCTTTTTTATTGCCTAGTGAAAAATAAAAAGGATACAATTTATATCATGAAGGATGATTAGGATGATGAAAATATAGTAAAACCCTGAAACTTGAAATATTGACATTTCGATGCTTTCTATTGAAGTTCAATACATTAGTTAATGTCCTTATTTTCAATTGTTTATAAGCTCTGCTATCTTCATGCGCTGGTTGTAGTCTTAAAATGTTTTGTATCTTACCTTTTAGCCATTAATCAACATTATTCTTATAATCAAATAACTGATAACGTTTTATTCCATCAGTTAAGTGTGAACAATAAACTTACCGTCAAGACTCGGCTGGTCAGTTCAATATCGATGTGAATCTACTTCACTATAAGCGTGCCAATGAAATTTGATTTAAATTTATGGCTATTGTTAGTTCTGAGCATCTTTATTTTGGAAGGGAATGTCTATAAGTCGAAAGTCTATAAAGTTATTAATTGCGTTTTCTTATACTATTAATGTTCGGTTTCGGTTGTCAATAATAGTGTATTGGTTAACTTTATTATTTTTACACCTCCTGTTCTAAAGTTAAGGAACTTAATATCAATTTGACCATGACGGCATAGTTCTGATTGCCAATAACGATTAAATTCAGCTTTAGAGAGTTTTGCTATGTTTGGTAAGTCAAATTATCAAGAAAGACATTAAATTTTTTGGTATATCACCCTTTGTTATTATTAAATAAACTGGGCACCATTTTTATCATCAATCATCAATCATCAATCATTTTCCTTTTTTATCCATTTTGCATCAGCTGCTAAAATAGCGGTATACATTTGAGATCTTTCTGATCTTCTACCCATGATTTTCAGTTTTCAGTTTATATATTGATGATTCTAAATATTGATAAACTGACTGCAATAATTAAATTACTCCATAAGCTGTCGAGCGAAGTCGATATTCTTATAATTAGGCTTTTTTAAGCAGTAATTGTTGAAAATATTATTAAATGAGGATTTGTTTTAATTTGTTTTATTTTAATCTGTTGGTTTTATTGGATTTGTTTGTTTTGTTTTTGGTTTTTATATTTTTATATTTGATTAAATAAAGTTGCTGAAGCAGGGCGGGGAGATGAGTGATAAAAAGTTTTTATCACTCATCTGGAAATTAAATTTGACTTACTACGAAGTAATTAGTAAAACATACCCTAGTAATATTTTTATCGTCATTTTTAGCTGTTTTGTTTAAGTAATAATCAAAAAAGACCATGACTACATTTTTTATACAAAATGTAATTAACTTTTTACATGATATTTTTTATTTATTACTGATTTATTACTGAAAGTTAAGTAAAAATAAATAAAACAGCCTTTTAACGTCACGTCTTGACAGATTGGCTGTCGTTTGGGAATATTGCTAGGTTGTATTCTAGATAAATATAAACTTTAATAAGTAACAAATTCGTACAAATTGCGGTAACAAGTTTAATTGTTATCAAAGTTAAATTTCATATGGTTGGGAACTATGTCGAAAGTAAACAAAAAAAGCCTTATCGCCTCAGCGATAGTTGGCGCACTTACATTAGCTGGTAGCAATATTGCTGCCGCGGATGCTTTAACAGATCTTCAAAAGTCTGAAGCTAAAATCTTTTCAGATGCAGCTAAATCGCAAAAGAGAGTTGATAGTATTTATGAACAAACTATCGATTTGCTTGGTGAATATCGAATCACCGTTGCTGATGCTGAAGTCTTGAAAGGTTATAACGATCATGTTCAACTTATGGTTAATGACCAAAAATTGAATATTACTTCTTTACAAGAGCAAATAGATTATATCGATACCGTCAAGCAAGGTGTTGTACCTTTGATGTACAAAATGATCGATGCCTTAGAGAAATTTGTTGATCTTGATGTACCAATGGACATTGAACGTCGTAAAGAGCGTGTCGAAGGTTTACGTACAGTAATGGCTAATTCTAACGTACCAGTATCAGAGCAATTTCGTGTAGTGCTTGAAGCTTACGAGATTGAAGCAGGTTACGGTAATGTTTTTGATGCTTATCAAGGTGAACTTGATTTAGGCGACCGTATAATTACTGCTGACTTTGTTCATATGGGCCGTGTAGTACTTGTGGCGCAGTCATTAGATTTTAAAAATGCTTGGGTATGGAATAACAATACCCGTACTTGGGATGAATTAGGCGAAGAATACTTTAAGCCTATCAAAGACGCTATCGCTATGGCTCGTAAACAACTTCCTAAGAATCTAACTAAGTTACCAGTATTTGCAGCAGGAGCTAAATAATGAAAAAAATTATTAATTTTGTAATGCTTGCCGCATCAATGACTGCAGGTGTTGTCGCAACAGCAAATGCAAATCAGTTAGATGATTTATTAAAACAAGTAAAAGCAGATCGTGTATCTGAAGCGAAACTAGATAAAAAACGTGAAGCTGAATTTAAAGCCGCTCGTGCTGATAAACAAGCTTTATTAACTAAAGCAAAAAAAGAACTCGCTAGTCAAAACGTGCGTAACAAACGTTTAACTCAAGAGTATTCTGCAAATGAAATAACATTAGCACAAAAAGAGCAAGAACTTGACACAGCTCAAGGTACTTTAGGTCAAATGTTTGGTGTGAGTCGTGGTGCTGCAGCTGATGCATATGGTGCAATTTCAACGTCAATTGTAAGCGCTGAATTCCCAGGTCGTGGAGAAGCTCTAAGTAGAATCGCTAACTCTAAAAAAATACCACTATTAGAAGATTTAGAAGAGTTATGGTTTGCCCTTCAAACTGAAATGACTGAGTCTGGTAAAGTTTCACAATTTACTGCAGATGTGAACCAGCTTGACGGCTCTACAACAACTGAAACCATCACTCGTATCGGTGCGTTTAACTTAGTCTATGAAGGTGGTTACTTAAATTATAATTCAGGCCTAGGTCTAGTTCAGCCATTAGCAAAACAACCGGCAAGCCATATTGAAAGCTCTGCTGCAGACTTTTTTGCAACAACTTCTGGTTACTCTCCTTTATATATTGATCCATCTCGTGGCGGTATTTTAGCCCTTGAAACTCGTAAGAAAACGGTAATGGAATTCTACCATCAAGGTAAACAAGTTGGTTATGTAATCACGGTATTATTAATCATCGGTTTCATGATCGCTCTTGAACGTATGATTGTTCTTTCTACTATGCAGTCTAGAATGAAGGCACAACAGAAAAACCTTTCTAATCCAAATACTGGCAACCCTCTAGGTCGTTTATTAAAAGTATATCAAGACAACAAAACTGTTGATGCTGAAACTCTTGAGTTAAAACTAGATGAAGCGATTCTTCGAGAAACTCCAACGGTTGACCGTGGTATTAACTTAATTAAGATGTTTGCTGCTATGGCGCCACTGTTAGGTTTATTAGGTACAGTTGTTGGTATGATCATGACTTTCCAAACCATTACTTTGTTTGGTACTGGCGACCCGAAAATTATGGCAGGTAATATCTCTTTAGCACTTGTCACAACGGCTTTAGGTTTAATTGCAGCTCTACCATTAATTTTAGTACACAGTATTATTTCTTCAAAAGCAAAAGCTGTACTTCATAAATTAGACGAGCAAAGTGTTGGCCTTATCGCAGAGCTTGCTGAGAAGGAGTCTCAATAATGTTAGCCCTGATAGAAATTTGGGAATCTGTCAGGAGTTTTCTAGCGACCGGCGGTAATGTATTATACTTTGTCGCCTTAGCTCTTTTTTTGATGTGGATGTTAATGGTAGAGCGTTACTACTTCCTTAACAAAGAATATCCATCTATACGAGAAAAGATTGTTGCTCGTTGGGAAGCTCGTGAAGATACTACTTCATGGTATGCGCATCGGATCAGAGAAACTTGGATTTCCGAAGCAAATGAAATGCTTGAACAGAATATGCTCACAATTAGAACCTTAGTGGCCATGTGCCCATTAATTGGTTTGTTAGGTACGGTAACAGGTATGATTGGCGTTTTTGAAGTCATGGCTGAACAAGGTACAGGTAACCCTCGATTGATGGCTGCAGGCATATCAATGGCGACGATACCTACAATGGCAGGCATGGTTGCCGCATTGTCCGGAGTGTTTTTCAGTTCAAGATTAGACGCTAAAGTTAAAATGGCAAAGGCTAAACTGGTTGACAGTTTACCTCATCACTAGAGAGATAATCGAATGGCACGTAAACATAATCGTGAAGAAGAAGAAGCAATGATTGATATGACGCCGATGTTAGATATCGTCTTCATCATGTTGATATTCTTTATTGTAACCACTTCTTTTGTTAAAGAAGCTGGTATTGAAGTAAATAAACCTAAGGCTGCAAATCAAACCAAGCAAAAAAATGCCAATATATTTATTGGTATTAGAGATACCGGTGAGATTTGGATTGATAAGCGTCGTGTAGACATCGAACTTGTAGGTTCTACAATTGAAAAATTGTTAGCCGAGCAGCCGACCGATGTTATTATTATCCAAGCTGACAAAGCCTCTAAACATGGTGATGTTGTTGAAGTGATGGATGCAATCAAGGCAGCGGGTAGTAATCTTAGAATATCTATTGCTGCAGCGAAGGGGTAGTTTATGGTTCGCTTTTTAGTATCAATACTACTAGGGGCGACGGTAACTTTTGCATTATTTTCTTTTATGGCCTTTCTAGTTTCTAGCGGAGATAGAAACCAAGAAGAAAAATTAGAAGATATAATTGTAGAAGTAAATACTACGCCGCCTAAATCATCGGTTGAATCTCGTCAGCGAGTTCCGCCGCCGCCGCCGCCGCCGCCGCCATCGCCGCCTAAAGCACAAGCAGCTGAACCTGAAGCAAATAATAATAACGGTGGTATATCGTTTAATTTGCCAGGTGTACAGTTAGCAAGTGCTTCAAGTGGCTTATCGGCTCCAGGTGCAGGTTTTGGACGAGACGGTGAAGCTACACCGATTGTTCGTATCGAGCCTAAGTATCCGATACAAGCTGCTAGAGACGGTAAAGAGGGGTGGGTAAAACTGTCTTTCTCTATTAACAAAATTGGTGGTGTTGAAGACGTTAAGGTTATTGAAGCAAAGCCAAAACGTGTATTTGATAAAGAAGCTAAACGTGCATTACGTAAGTGGAAATACAAACCTAATGTTGTTGATGGTGTACCTCAAAAGCAAACAGGACTTACTGTGCAATTAGAGTTTACGATGGCTGGTAAAGGAGGAGGTAAATAATGATGAATAAATTAGCAACTTCTTTAGTTCTAGTGCTTTCTTTTGCCGTTGTACAACTTCCTATGTCTTCAGTTGTTGAAGCCGCGGGTGCACAAAAGAAAGAAAAACGTAAAACGCAACTTGTTAGCCCTAAAGTTGGTAAAAAAGTAGCAAAAGCATTTGATGCTTATTCTGCTGAAGACCTTGATGGTGCGTTAGTTATTCTTCAAGAAATATCTGCAAGAAAAGTTTTTGATAAAGCTTATGTGACACGTTTTATGGCTGTGATGTATGCCCAAAAAGGCGACGAAGTTAAGTCTATTAAGTTTTTAAAAGAAGCTATTGAGCCGGATATTCTTAATGAAGGTGATCAAGGCGAAGCAATTAAGTTGTTAGCCGATCTGCAAATGCAAACGAAGGACTATAAAGGTGCTTTAGCTAATTATGACAAATGGATGGCGTTTACTGGGAAAGAAGATGCCAATACTTATGTCAAAATAACGCAAGCCTACTATGAATTACGTCGTTTAGATAAAATGATAGTACCTGCAGATAAAGCTATTGCGCTTTATGGAGATAAACATAATCAAAACCCATACATTCTAAAAGTAACTTCATTTTATGAACGTAAAATGTATAAAGATGCTGTAGATGTTTTGGAAATTGTTTTACAAATATTTCCTGAAAAACCGCAATGGTGGACACAGTTAGGCATGTTTTACTTGTTAGTAGAAGATTATAGTAAAGGTGTTCAAACTTTAGACTTAGCTTATAAGCAGGGTTTTCTTGAAAAAGAATCACAAATTAAAACTTTAGCTAGTTTGTATTCTCAAAACGAAGCACCTTACAAAGCGGCTATGTTATTAGAGAAAAATATAGCTTCAGGTATAGTTACTCGTGATGATAAGAACGTGGCAATTATCGCTAATGCATGGCATGCTGCTCAGCACATCGATAAAGCTGCTAAATATTATGGTGAGCTTGCAAAAATGACTGGTGAAGCCAGACATTACCGTAAGCAAGGCATGTTATTAAAACAAGATGAGCAGTTTTCTGCTGCGATTGTTGCTTTTGATAAAGCGTTAGAGCTTGGTGTTAAAGGAACAGGTAAAATTTATCAAAGTATTGCTGAATCATACTTCTATCTAGAGAAGTATAAACCTGCTTACGCAGCGATTAAAAAAGCAATGAAAGATCCTAAGTCACGTAAAGCGGCTCGGGGTTGGGTAAGCTTTATTAAAGATACTGCAGTTCGTAAAAAGGTATCAATTTAGTTTTCTTAAATAATGATGCAATTAAAAAACCAGCTTTTGCTGGTTTTTTTATATCTAAAATTTAGCTGACTAAACTCTTTTTATATATTCTGATTTCAGAGTATTGGAGAAAACTATTGATTAACTGCTAGAGTTTCACTTTATTACTTACGTTTTGTTAAATATTCATTTAGTAGAGAAATAGAAAGTTTTGGCATATTCATGCTTAATAACGTTTAATAAATTTGTTAAGACTAATGTACTAATTAATACATCAAGTTATGTGTTTATAATTGTTTGCTGCAATTTTTTTAATCACATGTAGGTCTTGTACTGCGTTAATAAGCAGAAGAACATGCAGTAAGCTTAGATACTTCAGGTACACTCACAATAAGTGGTTGCCTTGCTTATAGCGGATGTAATTACATTCTTTATAGGCATTAGCTCGCTTTAGTTGGACTCAGGCTTAGTGCAAAACCAGTTTCGATGGCTGTTATTATTTTATTAAACTTATGTGACTGTTGGCTTGTTCGATTGTTGTGTTTTGTTGATTATATCAATTATCTCGGTAGATTTTTTTAGCCGACGAATAGCAGTGAAAAGTTCATCGGCTTCCGGATATTGAATTTTAAGATAACGTAACCACTGTTTTATCCTGTTTGGGTAGTATTTGTCTTTATCACCATAAATCTCTTGTTTAGAATACTTAATGAGTAAGTCGTAAATATTGTTCCATTCTAAAGGGGGGATGTTTAATTTTAAGACTTGAGATAAATTTGGCATGGCTAACGCACCTCTACCAACCATAAAGTCTGAGCAATTTGAAAGTGCTTTACATTTGTCATAATCATCGAACGACCAAATTTCACCATTTGCAATAACGGGTATATTTACTTTTTCTTTGATTTTTCCTATCCAGTCCCAATGAGCTGGAGGTTTATATCCTTCTAGCTTAGTTCTGGCATGAACGGTTAATTCGTTAGCACCTGCTGACTCAACTGCATGAGCAACATCTAAAGCCCGTTCTTTATCTTCGAAACCTAAGCGTATTTTTGCTGATAAAATATTACCCTTTGGAATAGCATCCCTCACTGATTTTATTATTTTATAGATAGTTTCTGGCTCTTTTAATAGAATTGCACCGCCTTTATTTTTATTTACCGTTGGTGATGGACAACCAAAATTTAAGTCGATACCTTGTGATCCTAACTCAATTGCTCTTAGTGCGTTTTCAGACAAGTAATCAGGGTTTTGGCCAAGTAGCTGTACTCTCACAGGTGTTCCTGAATTTGTTTTACCATTATATTTTAGTTCTGGGCATGTACGGTAAAATACCTTTTCTGGAAGGAGTTGGTCTACAACACGAATAAATTCAGTGACACAAAGATCATAGTCTCCAATTTCAGTAAGGATATTTCTCATTAAGTGATCTAACACACCCTCCATTGGAGCCAAAATAATACGCATTTAATCTATCTCTTTTAAATATCGGGTTTATTATAATTTGCTTTGAAGTTGTTGGCAGTATTGGTAGTCTAACTAATAAGACTGCATATAGACTGAGGACAACAAAGAATTAAGCCAGTACCATTTTAGCCAAATCCCAATTAACTATCTTATTCTATGCTAAGCCAAAAATCTGTGTGCTAATAAACTCGGCTAATTTAGGGGCATGATGGTACAAAAAAACTTTGTCTGTTGAGTATTCAATATATTCTGGCTAAGAAAGTTTGCAGATTTTAATCAGAGAGTACTAAAATAGCGAGAAGAGTTTAAAATTTAAATACATTTTGTGAAATTTATATTAATGATTGATGGTCTTATAAAAAAAGAATATAACTATAGACGTAATGTCTAACAAAATAAAATAAAGGAAAATAAAATGAGTTTTATTAAGCAAAGTTCAATAGCTGCACTAGTGGGTATATTCACTTTATCTGTTTTTTTTACTGCACCAGCTAAAGCAGATACTAATCCATTTGCAAGCCAAGAACTAATGACTGTTGTTAGTATGGATGACAAAGGTAACGGTAAATGCGGCGAAGGAAAAGCTAAAGCCAAAGGTAAATGTGGTGAAGGTAAAGCAAAAGATAAAAAATGCGGTGGCTAGTTTTAACCCCATAGTTTGACCAATAAAAAAAACGGATTTAGATCCGTTTTTTTATGTCTATATTTAATGTATAAATTTGCTAGAATGCTTTTTCAAATAGTTAATTGATCTAAATCAAAGTGCTGTTAAAAAGTATTTATTTACGGTAGAATGCGCGCCTTTCGTTTTGTAGTATAGGAAACTAACAGATGTCACATGATGAAGATTTTCAAGACCCAGCGTCGATAGTTCATTTATTTATAGCTTTAACCGTTTTAATAGCTATGCCATTGCTACCTATGCTAATGGGTTGGTTTACAATTCTCGTTTAATTTCAGATATAGAACTTTATATGCATATTTTAGTGGTTGATGATAAACAAGCTGTCCGTGACTCTCTGATAATTTTATTAGAAGCTAGCGGCTATAAGGTTGATAGTGCTTGTAATGGGCTAGATGCTTTTGAAAAAGCACAAAAATTTAATTACGATTTGTTTATTATTGACCATTTAATGCCGATAATGAATGGCTTACAGTTAGCTAAAAATTTATCACAGCAGTCAACAACAATGCTTATTCCAATTTTATTTATGACCACTCAGGGTATTGAATCAATCAATAACATTCCTGAATCACAGTTATTTACCGCTATTCTTTCAAAACCTATCAACGAAGAGAACTTGCTAAGTCAGGTTATTCAATTAAATATTAAAAATATCCAACTCCATTCACTATAAAACTTTACTAAATTGCTTTATTCTTTAGTTATTCTATTTTATGACTAAAGACTATGACCGAACAACAAACTACTTTCTTAAAAAATGCCATTCATACCATCGAAAATTATCCTTGTGAAGGAGTTATGTTTCGAGATGTTACTGGGATTTTAGATAATGCTAAAGCATTTGCTTTAACCATAGAATTATTGACAAAAAAATATCAGGGACAAGGTTTCACTAAGGTTGTTGGTACAGAAGCTCGAGGTTTTTTATTTGGTGCTCCTCTTGCTCTTGCTTTAGGGATAGCTTTTGTTCCTGTAAGAAAGCCAGGTAAGCTGCCAAGAGAAATTATTGCCGAGCAATATGAACTTGAATATGGTCATGACACTTTAGAAATTCATCTTGATGCACTAAATTCTGATGATAATGTTTTAATTATTGATGACTTATTAGCAACGGGTGGCACAATTGAAGCAACAACTAAATTAATAAGAAGGCTAGGGGCAACAACAACTGCTGCTGGCTTTGTTATTTCATTACCCGATTTAGGTGGCGAAAAGCGCTTGTCCTCGATGGGACTTTCAGTTTATTCATTATTACAGTACGCCGGAGAGTAGCAACAGCATGAGCTATCAAGTTTTAGCAAGAAAATGGCGCCCGAAAAATTTTGAGCAACTTATGGGGCAAGAGCACGTTGTCACCGTCTTGGTTAACGCGTTAGTACAGCAGCGATTACACCATGCTTACTTATTTACCGGTACAAGAGGTGTTGGTAAAACTACCATTGCACGTATTTTTGCAAAAAGCTTGAACTGTGAGATAGGTGTTACACCAACACCTTGTGGCATTTGTGATGTATGTATTGATATTGATAAAGGTCGGTTTGTAGATTTACTTGAAATTGATGCAGCATCACGTACTAAAGTTGATGATACTCGTGAAATTTTGGATAATGTGCAATATGCGCCTACCCGAGGTCGCTATAAAGTCTATTTAATAGATGAAGTTCATATGTTATCTCGCAGTAGTTTTAATGCCTTGCTAAAAACTCTTGAAGAGCCTCCTGAGCATGTTAAGTTTATACTGGCGACAACTGACCCTCAAAAGTTGCCAATTACTGTATTATCACGGTGTCTACAGTTTCATTTAAAAGCGTTAACTGTCAAACAAATTGAAACAAAACTTATTGAAATATTAGCTGCTGAACATGTTAGCCATGATAACGGTGCATTAACATTATTAGCCAAAGCTGCACGAGGCAGTATGCGAGATTCGTTAAGTTTGACTGATCAAGCTATCGCTCAAGGTCAAGGTTCAATATTGTTTGCTAATATCCAGCAGATGCTGGGCGGTATTGATCAAAACTGGGTCTATAAAATTTTAATCGCCTTAATAAAACAAGATAGTCAGGGCTTAATGTCCCTATCCTTAGATATTGCTTCTTATGCGCCTAATTATAATCGATTGTTTGCCGAACTTATCCAATTGCTTCACCAAATTGCAATGTATCAAGTGGTTAACAAGCATCTTGATTTGTCGGTTGAGCATGCTGCATTATTAGTGAAATTTAGCAAAGCTTTATCAGCGGAAGACATTCAGCTTTATTATCAAATCACTTTAAATGGAAGAAAAGATTTACCTTATGCTGCAGATGAGCAAGCAGCTTTCGATATGACCTTACTTAGATTATTAGCTTTCAAGCCAATGCAAGCTAGTGATGTACAACAAAGTAGTCGCTCTAATAGTTCTGCCTTAAAGGTAACGTTTGATGAGCATCAATTAGCCAATACTCAAATTACTGCCATTAATGCTAATGAAACACAGGTAAATAATGAACTACCTCCAGTTATTAACACAATAACTCAAAGTAGCAAGAGTAGGGAGGCTGAAGCTCTTGAAACAAATAATAATGATCTCAGTAGCAAAAGTGATGTAATTAATAGTCAAAGCCCACTTGAGTCTGACATTGAACAAGTTTCTCAAGATATTGAGCCGTTAATAGCAACAGATGAACTAACAAATCTACAAGTGCCACCTGAAAATCCCCCTGCAGCTAAGGTAAACGAGTCAGTCATAAATAGTGCGATTAACCAGCACTTAACCCCTGTTGACTCCGTTCTAGCGACGCGAAATATGCTACGAAGTAGAAAAAAACAGTTGGAACAACCAGCAAAAAAGTCTGAAGGCGCTTCAACGCGTCAAACTTCAGAAAGAGAACAGGCTCGTCTTGACGAAAAAGCTAAAAAACAAGCGAATGTACCAGCTATAGAGACAGTGTCTGAAAAGCCATTTAGACCTGAAATTATTGACCCTTCTAAAGTAAAACTTGCTAATCAAGTTGATAAGTGGGCGAACATGATTGACGCTATGGTGTTAAACGGTAGGCTCAGGCAGTTAGCTATTCATGCCACCATAGATGAAAGCTCAACTGAAAGTGCGTTAATTTTAAAGCTTGATCAAGCAACGAAGCATTTAAAAACAGAAAATGCCCAGCAACAACTTGAGCAGGCTATTTCTGAACATTTAAAAATAGCAGTGACAGTTGAAATTATTACCGTAGAAAAAACGGTCGCTGACCCATTTCAAATTCAATCACATATTAATGACAAACGTTATGAATATGCCAAAAAGTTATTATTAGAAGATGAAATTATTGTGAAGTTTCAACAAGATTTTCAAGCAGAAATTGACGAAAGTTCTATTGTAGCGCTTTAAGAGTAAAGGCTCGTTACAAAGTGATAAGTTGTAATACTTGAATTTAGACTAAATTACCTCTAAGGTGGCGGCAATAATAGAAATATATATTTTAATGATAAATATTGTAAAAACTGGAGAGTATTATGATGAAAGGCGGCATGGGCAACTTAATGAAGCAAGCCCAACAAATGCAAGAGAAAATGGCTAAAGCGCAAGCTGAATTAGCAAAAATGGAAGTTATTGGTGAGTCTGGTGCTGGTTTGGTTAAAGTAACCATGACCGGTAGCCACAGTGTCCGTCGTGTTGATATAGACGATAGTTTATATGAAGATGATAAAGATATGATTGAAGACTTGGTCGCTGCTGCATTTAATGATGCTGTTCGACGTGTCGAAGAACAAAATAAAGAAAAAATGGGTGCTCTAACTGGTGGTATGCAGTTACCTCCAGGCATGAAAATGCCGTTTTAGTCTTAAAGCTTAATTAAAATGGCACCTTTAGGGCGCCATTTTAACGTTTTTTATATCTATAGAGATAGGCTGTAGGCCTGAGTCATTTAAAACGGGTAGTTACAAAAGATGTATTACAAGCTCCACAAAACCAGTTATAGGCTTTTCATTCTACAGCCTTTATATTTCATCTGTTAAATTAGGATATGTTGAGTAAGGACAAAATATTTGGAACATTCGTTTCGTTTATTTTAATATTTCACTTATTTCATTTTCTTTTTGTTCAATAAATTGACTTGGAGTACAGTTAAAACTTTGTTTAAAACATTTGGTATAATATGCTTGGCTATTAAATCCACAGTTTAAAGCAATGTTGCCAATAGGTTGTCCTTCAATTAGCATTTTTTTACTTTTATTAAGTCGCCATTGTCTAATAAAGTGTGAAGGTTTTATTCCAGCAATTGACTTAAATTTTCTTTGTAATTGCCTTTCACTCATAGCTAAATTACTTGCTAAGCTCACCGGCTGAAATTCAGGATCTGCAAAGTGTTTTTCTAATACTTTATTTAAGTGATTTATAAACGTTTTCTCGGCATTTGCTAACTGATTCATAGGTGGGTTCTTATTAGGCATGCCTGCTAAATAAAACTGTTTTAAATCATCTCTTTCCTTAAGTAAATTTGATATGTAAAGAGCTAATTCATTAAAATCAAAAGGTTTGTTAAGGTATATATTAGCCTTATGTTTAAGGCCAAGTATTCTACTTTTCTGGTCGCTTTTTGCTGTCAGTAAAATAACGGGGATATGTGAGGTTGCCACTGTTAGCTTTAATTTCTCACACAATTCTAACCCATTAAGTATTGGCATCATAATATCTGAAATGATAATTTTGGGTTGTTCTTGTATCGCAATCTTAAATCCATCACTGCCATTATTCGCTGTCAAACAAAGATATTTTGAGCTGAGTTTTTCTACTAAGTACTCTTTGAGGGAGGGGTTGTCTTCGACAATGAGAATTTTTTCTAATGAATTATCCTTTAAATTTAACTTTTCCTGCTGCTCGGGTACTTGTTTATTAGCGAGGTTATTGACTTCTATTTCGGTGTAAATAGATTGTCGGTTGAGCGTTGTTGAACCTGTTATTTCTTCTGTCGCTTTATGGTATGGCAACGTGACCGTAAAGTGGCAGCCTTCATTTACGTTTGATGTCAGTGTTATATATCCCTGATATTTTGATACTAAAGCTTTAACCAAAGTTAAACCTAAGCCAGTACCTAAATGTTCACCATTATTATTTGAACCCCGATAAAATTTTTCCCATATATCTTGATGCTCTTTATTATTAATACCGCAACCGTTATCAATAATATCAAATATAATAAAATCATCTACAATTCTAGCATTAAATGAAACTATTCCCCCTGATGATGTGAATTTAATAGCGTTGGATAATAAATTATTAAATAATTGGGCAATGTCTTCATCTTTGAAAAATCCAGTTAATGATTGAGATATATTTTGCTTAAAGTGGATGTTTTTTTGCTTAGCAGATACCTTAAAAGCGTTAGTAATTGCGCTTAACTGGGGGCTAATATCAAGGATAGTTTTGTAATAGTTGTTATTGTTAGAGGCCGAGTTTATGCTAAGGAGTTGATTTACTAATCTTAATAAATATTTACTCTGGCTTTGTATCATTGAGATTGATTTTTTAGCTTGTTGGTCGGTAACTGTGTCAAGTAAGTCTTGTGCGGGTCCATCAATAAGTGTGAGTGGTGTTCTGAATTCGTGAGAGATATGGTTAAAGATATTTTCTTTCTCAATAAGTGCCTCGTTAAGTTCACTTGTTCTAGCCATGACTGCTTGCTTTAAAAGCTTAGTCTTCTCTTTTAAACTGTGCACTCTGCGCCAATAGATAAAACTAAAAATTAATAAAATGCTTATTAAATAAAATATATAAGCAAGAGGCGTTTGCCACCATGGTGGTGAGATATTAATGACCAAACTATTATCGGCATAAACCTCTCCACTATTTGTATTGATCGCTCTCATTTGTAGTAAAAACCTACCCGCGGGTAAACCGGTAAATGTTGCTCTGTTGTTGGTATTAAGGTTTATCCATTGTTCACTCAACCCTTGTACCCTGTATTGATAATGAGTTGATTGTATATTGACGAAATTAATGGCAGTAAAATCAATGGAAAATACTTGGTGCTCGGCGCCTAATTGTAGTGTGTTTATCAAATGAACTTGTTTGGCTAGTTTTATATTATGTTTTTCTGAATGGGTAGATAAGCTGCTATTGAGTATCTTAATCTCGGTAATCAAGAGAGGTATATCAACCTGATGTTTATCAACAAAGTCTTGAGGTGAAAAGTTAATGAAACCATCAACGCCACCAAAATAAAACTTACCATCTAATCCTTTATAGTATGCTCCGGTATTAAACTCCTCCCCCGCAATACCATCATTTTTATGGAATGCTTCAAAAACGCCGGTCATGGTTGAGTATCTATTTAGACCATTATTAGTACTTAACCATATAAAGCCTAAATCATCAGCTAAAATACCATAAATAGTATTATTACTTAAGCCATCTTTTGTGGTAAAAAGCTCCATAGTATTGGCTTTTTTGTTGTAGCGATGAAGGCCATTGACTGTACCTATCCATAAATTACCTACAGAGTCATGGAGAAATGATTTTACCCAATTATTGTTTAATTTAGTTTTTGAGGCTGTTGTGGAAAAATGAGTCAATATTTTTGAGTCAAAGTCATATTTTAAGGCACCGTGATGCATAGTGGCTATCCATAAACAATTTTCTTGATCAAAGTAGAGGTTATTTATGTTTTTGAGTTGTAAATTTGTTGGTAGCCAATTCGGTTTCAGCCAGCTTTTATTTTTGAGATCATATTTTAGTAGGCCAGAGCCAACTAGGGCCAGCCATAGTGTATTACCATCCTTTATCATTGAAAAACCACTACTATTTGAGGTGGTGTTTTTTAAAAATGGCATAGGTGTCCACTTTTTATCGATAGTATTAAATAACCAAAGCGGAGTCGCTTTAAACGATTTCCCTAACAGTATCAGTAAATTTTGATCATCGTAACGCTCAATTCCTCGGATAAAGTTTTGATGGAAAAGTGCTTGACCATCACCTATTAAATAGTAACTTGAAATTTTATTTGTCGTCATATTGATATGATTTAGACCGTTAAATGTTCCTAACCATAAATTTTCTTTGTCAGACTGGTAAAATACTCGGCTATGGTTATGACTTAATTTTCGGTTGTTTTCGGCGCTCGTATTAAATGTATTAAACTTTAAGGCCGTCGCAGATATTTTACTGACCCCCTTACCATAATTGGTCAGCCATATGTTATTTTGTTTGTCAATAAAGACTTGATTAATATCATTGTTCAACAAGCCCATAGGGTTGTCTTTATTGTATTTATAGTGGTTTTGTAAAGACAAATCTTTATTAAGTTGTAGCAACCCCAGAGCGTGTGATCCTAACCAATAACTGCCATTAATGTGCTCGGTTATTATGAGGGAGTTTCCTGTTTTAGCTTGGGGGATATATTTTGTTAAACCGCATTCATCAACATAGTTTCTTTTGGTCGGGCAAAATAACCGATTATTGCTAAGGAAATGTAATTGGCCATTGTTTTTTTTAATAATCGCTGTATTTCTCAATGGAGTATGTTTTGTTTTAACCAAGTGTAGAATGTTATTTATGACATCCACCCAATAGCTGACCTGATTATGTATTAACCATATGTCACCACTATTATTTTTAACGAATATAGTAGGCAGAGCACTGTCATAGCTTAGATGTTGCACTGAAAGTGGTATTAACTTTCTGGTTGTTTTGTTATAGCGGTATGGCAAGTTATCGATAATCAACCATAAACTTTGCTCTGAACTGGTGATGGAAGATATAGGCTGCGAAAGTAATTTATTTGACGTTTTATCTGCGGTCACCAGTTTGGTAAAATAATCTGTCGATTCGTTATAGCTATATAATTCATTTAACGAGCTAACCCAAAGCACTTTTTCATGGTCAAGGTGTGTTTGCATTAATGAATTAGCATTTAAACCATGCCCTGAGCCTGCCTTATATACTTTAAAAGAGCGACTGTCATATCTTGCCAGCCCGTCATTGGTGGCGAACCACATAAATCCCGTTTTATCTTGAATCATCGAGTTGATTGAGCTTTGCGGTAATCCTTCATTCACGCCGATATTTTGAAACGTAATTGCTTGTACTTTAGAGGTTAAGGACCCTATTAAAATCAACAGTAGATTCATGACTAATAAATGATATTTACTCAAAACTTTCTAATCCCTTAGTTTTTTTCTTGAATTACTTTATTTTTGTTGTGATTAAGTTTTTGATATTTAAGTGTTTTGTGTTTGTTGTCGTTGTGGTTATAGCCATTGTCGCTATTTTTATAGCATAAAATTAACGATTGATGAAATATTAATCCTGCAGCTCTATCCTTGTGATGTGTTTTATTTGAGGAATGAATGACTGTTATCGACTCATTTTTTATTTTATATAAACCAAATAAATATTAGGTATTTAGTATGAATAATGTACTAGTAGAAAACATTGGTTATCTTGCTGCTGTGGTGGTGATTTTTTTGATACTTAGAGCGGTGGTATTGTGGTATTGGCGAATTAATGACGTGGTTAAGTTACTCGAAGAAATTAATCATAACATTCGTTTGATTGCCCAAGGCAAGTCAAACGTTACTAAGAAAAATCTAACGACCAATAAAGTCGACTTCATTACGGGAGGAATAGACTCCATTGAACAGTAAAATTATCGTAACAAAGTAAATTAAACTTTATGCATTAATAAAAACACTGCCATCGAAAAAGGAATAGAAATGACTCATTTATCAACTAAATTAATTTTTATAGCAGGAATCGCTATCGCTCTCGTAGGCTGTAACTCAACGCCCAAAACTAATGCGTCGGCCATGGGAATGAACATCCCCTCCTGGGTAACTAACCCAACGGTTGAAAGCGGCTTAGTTGCCTCTTCTTGTGTTATTGCTTCTAACAGTTTTTCTATGGATAAATCAGAAGCTGCCACACAAGCAAGAACTGAATTGGCAAGTCAAATAGAAACCAGAGTCTCTAGCTTGCAAGAGGAATATAGTAGCAAAATTTCCTCAATGGGGAAGGCGGTTAGTCAATCAACTTTTTCTATTACAACAGCACAATTAACGGATCAATATCTTCGAGGTTCGAAAATAGCAAAGGTTGATTATGCTCAACTACAAAATATTAGAAACTTGTGCACTATGGTGACACTTTCGGAAGAAAAATCTAAAGAGTTATTTGCTCAGCTGATAAAACAAGCGCCGATAAAGTTAGATCCTGAAAATGAAACCTTATTGTATTTAAGTTTTATGAAAGTTGAAAACAAAAGCTAATTTATCTATAAGGAGTAGTTTATGTCGATTATGGAAATGAAGTTTCGTGGAGGAACAGTAAAAGATAAATTTTTTTTTGTTGCTATTTCAATTATGGCATTAGGTCAATGGGCTGACTCTAAAGAAATGCTTACCGAAGCTTATGTTGGGCTGCTATCAACAGTGACTAATCATTATGAATACCAAGACTTAAATATTATTAATATTGGTAGTAATGTTGAGTATATTTCACAAGTTTTTGGTTCGCCTCAATTAGTTAAAAATAGCAAATATATCGACGAGATAAGCTTTGCTTATTATTTACATGAAAAGTATATCCTCACACTTATATTGAAAGAAAACCGAGTCTCAGCTTATACCATTACGGCCTTAACTGCTGATTTTGTCCCTAACGGTTTATTAGACAAAAAAGCATCGAATACAAACGTTACTATCGTTGATAATGCAAAAAACTTTGTCGATTTTACCATTGATTACAACAATGTTGAGTTTTTGCTAGTCAGGGAAGAACTAGATAAAAATAAACTCTTTATTAATCAATATTTTGGTTCGATTGGCTATCAACATGATACTAATATTTCTTCTTTAGAATTACAGAAAGTTTATGAAGTTATCAATAATGATGAAGATAATCTTTGGGTTAAAAAGCAGGTCACTTCATTGGCTGAAAAAGCAATAAATAATTTTTATGGTGTCGGCGAGTTAGAACTGTCAGTGATTGCCGATTCGGTGTTAACAAATTTTGAATATTCATTTTATTTTAAACAGTGATGTAAAGCTCAATTTAAGGACAAGACATGAATTATGTAAAAAGTTTAATCGGATTAGCCTTATTCACTATATTGATAGTCAATGTCAATGCAGAAGCTTTGGAAGAGGTAAATAACTTTGCTGATTTCAGAAAAAAACATCAAAATAAATATCAAACATTTAAAAGTAATTATTTAAAGCGCTATGAGAGTTATCGTGAAAAGGTCAAAGCACAGTGGGGGGTTGCTGAGTTAAGCTCTCAAACGGAATTTATTCAATATAACGATGTAAACAAAACCAAAGTCATCGCAAATTTTGAAACTGATACTATTGAAGTTAGTATTAATGATGCTGAAAATTTAAATCAAAAACAACTTAATCAATTAGTGAACAAAGCTATTGTCGATGCTTTAGCCATGCCTTCAAACAACATAGTGTCAACAGAGCCAGAGCCAAACGCTATAATAGATGTAGACAACATTGTTAATCCAAGCACCAAAACGCAACAAACAAGTGATTTAGCAAGTCCAACTTCAGTGCTAATGTCTTTAGGTATAGAGTCTAAAAATCAATTAGCTGAATTGGTAAATAACTCTGAATTAATTTCTCCTAAACTTCAGCAACAATTAATTGTTACCCGAACAACACAGCGTCTTGAAAATCAAATAAGCCAACTTGAAAATTTTACTAGCCGAGAGTCAATCAATGAACAGCAGTTAGCGAGATCAAAAGCTTTGGTTGTTAGCATGAAAACTGAAAGACAAGGCATTAAAAATGATGCTCAAGCTTTGACTCAGAAAAACATAAAAACCTATAAAATAAGTTTGCATCGTGATCGGTTTAACAAAGCAAAAGAGTTTCTAGATATTGTTGAGAAAAATGCTAATAAATGGCAGGTTTCAAGACCAATGATTTTAGCTATTATTGAAACTGAGAGTCACTTTAATCCTTTAGCAAAATCTTATGTGCCAGCCTATGGCTTAATGCAAATTGTGCCTTCAACTGCGGGCAGTGACGTAAACAACAAGTTATTTGGCCTAACAAACAAACCTACACCACAATTGCTTTACAGCAGTGCTGATAATATCAAATACGGCTCGGCTTATCTTCATATTTTATTAACCCGTTACCTGAAAGAAATTGAGAACCCTACCAGTCGATTATACTGCGCAATAGCATCATACAATACTGGTATTGGCAATTTAGCCAAGGCATTTAATGGAGGGAAGCGGGGTCGACTTAAAGCAATTGAAAAAATTAATAGCTTAACTCCTGAACAAGTATACCAAGTAATTAAAAAACGTACTCATAGTGAAACCCAGAGGTATTTAGACAAGGTATTAAAAAGTAAGCAGTACTTTAGCGATCAAGAGGTGAAAACGTGAAGGGTATAATTTATCTCTTTTGGCTAATTATAATCACCACCGCGGATGCACAATCAGGCTTGGAAATTCCAAGTGATGATGAACAATATATTTATGGTGTTGGAACAGATATTGATTATAACAATGCCCAAAAGTTTGCCTTAGCAGATATATCGCAAAAACTGGCGACACGTATTCAATCAACGAACGAGATTTTACAAAATAAAGTAGGCAGCCATACAGATACTTTTATTTTACAGCGAACGAAATCTAGCTCAATTGAAGTTGATTTACCTAATGTTAAAGTGATCAAAAATGTAAAGGTTGCCGGACAATGGTGGATAATCCTGAAAGTTGAACGAAAGCTTATCCAACTCTCTCTGGAAAAACAAATTATTGCTTTAAGTGATGTGATAAGACAAATAACCGATAAGTATCGAGTCAATGCCGGACCTGCTTGTTGGTATTCTCTAGTGGAGAATGAAAGCAAAGCTATCAAACTTAATGACTTAATTCCAGTCTACCTCGGTAGTAGCATCAATGTAAATCCCACAGAACGCTATAGGATATTACTTAAGCAATACGATCTTTTATTGCAAAAGTGTGTAGAAAGAAACCAATATGCCATCAAGTTTTCAACGAATGCTTCAAGTAAATTTCAGTTGGCCATTATACAAACGCTTCGAGATAAAGGATTTAAATTAACTGAAGATGTAAAACCTTTTGGGGAGATCAGGATCAATCTTGAAGAGAAATATACTTACACATTTAATAATCACTTGAACATTATTAATGGAGAAATTGCCATATATGATGAATTGGATCATTTAAAACAACGCATAAAGTTTAAAGGTAAGGGGTCGTCTTTTAGCTCAAAAAAAGAAGCCAATGTCAAAGCCGTTGAAAACTCGTTAAATAAATTTCGAGCATTAAGCATTTAATGCCACTAATAATTTTGTAAGGATAGCCAATGAATACTTCAATACACAAACTCGCTTTATTTTCTATTTCAGTTGCCTTGGTAAGTTGTAGTTCAACAACGCCACCAGTAGCAACATTACCTGATATTAACATTGCTTCTGTGCCAGGGTTTGAGGGGAAAAGTTTTAATATTAGTAATAGTAAAATACTTGTTGCCCCAGGGATTAAATATGGCATTAATTCGGCTGAGCAAGAGCAATTTTCTTTAGTTATTCGAGATATTGTTGTAAGTAGTGGCTCAGAGGTTATCGATAGAAATCAAGCTGCTCGATTTGCTCAAGAGATTCAATTATCTGAAAACCTGAGTGAAAGCTATCAAAGTTACCAAGGACCGGTAGAAGCAAAGTTCGCTATTATTCCTACGGTTACTTACTCTGCATGGGAATCAGAATATGAAAGATCCTCATCGAGAAAAAATAAGAAAGGCGAAACTATTCGATATCCGGCTCAATGTAAATATCAAGCAAGTGCCAAAGGCAATATTCAAATAAGGGAGTTACCGTCAATGAGGCAAATTATGTCAATAAACGTTGTTGGTACATCAACCGATAATCATGAAAGTCCTAGGTATAGCTCTTGTCGGGATAAAAATAGAGTTAAGGGGATTATTAATAAAGCGATCAGTGATCTCATTGAAAAAGGAGAAAATAATTATATTACCCTCAGTAAATATGTTGGTTCTCAAGGAATTATTACCGGAGCAAAATCTCAACAAGGCAAGATATATTTTGAAACAAATTTAGGAAGATTTCACGGTGCTAGAGAGGACGCATCGGTAACTATTTATCAAGAAATTGATGGTGAATTAGTTGAAATTACTGATGGTGAAATGATGGATGCCAAGAATGTATTACGTAAAAAGTCTTACATCACTGTTGATAGCAGCGTTGAAAAACTGCTCAAGAGGGGCATGGTTGTTATGTTGTCTGGAAAGTGTAGTGGCTTGATGTGTGATATCAAAACAGGTTTAGATAATTCATTGAAGTCATTTTCTAATTAATTTGATACATAGTGACAAGGAAATAACATGAGCGAACAATTAGTTACGTTACTGGCTTTTGTAGTCGCCATAATCTTATCTTTTCTAATTTTAAGAGCTTTTGTTTTATGGTATTGGCGGGTAGGTGAAATGGTTGACTCGCTTAATGAAATAAACAAAAACATTAGTTTAATCAAAGAAAAAGAACAATAAATATTTATTAAATAATCATAATTTATAAAAGGATGTTAATCATGGTAGCTATAAGAACTGCCTTAATAAAAGCTATGTGTATACTCACACTTTCTTGTTTAGTTTCAGCTTGTGGAGGCGAAGATGATAGTGGCAATTCACCTACAACCATTACAGTGGAAGTAGTAAACTTACAACCAGTTGCTTTGATAGCAACAATGGCAGGTAGTGGTATATATTTGCCTAGTGACAATATTAGTTTTTCAGGCGAGGCAACTGATCCTGAAGAGGGTGTACTTAGTAATAATGCGTTGCAATGGCGTTCAAGTAGAGATGGAAGTTTAGGCAC
Source organism: Colwellia sp. (assembly GCA_022969175.1). Classification (GTDB taxonomy): domain Bacteria; phylum Pseudomonadota; class Gammaproteobacteria; order Enterobacterales; family Alteromonadaceae; genus JALJPB01. The sequence continues at coordinate 32,570 of JALJPB010000041.1, forward strand.
GGGTAGTGCAATTAATAGTCAGTTATCAATAGGGGCTCATACTATCTCGTTTACAGCGACAGATAGCAAAGGGTTAACTAATACTGATTTTGTCACTATTTTTATTAATGATGTTAATAATGTTGGTAGTAATAACCGTCCTTCTGTTGCCATATCTAGCCCTAACCAAGGAGATAGCTTAACCGTTAATAGCCTGATCACATTAACGGGTCAATCTTCTGATCTAGAAGATGGTGAAATTCCTAGTCTGGGGCTTCTATGGTTATCCAGTATTGATGGCAGTTTAGGTTCGGGAAATTCATTGTCGGTTACTTTATCGTTAGGAACACATTTAATTTCTCTACAAGTACAAGACAGTGATGGTTTGGAAAATATTGCCAACTTAGCGCTTACAGTCACTGCTGAGATAAATGGCAATACCCCGCCTTATGCTTATCCTGGCAACCCTCAAAGCATTGCTATTGGCGATACTGTATTATTAGATGCAAGCCAATCCTTTGATCAAGAAAGCCCTGAACTTACTTATCGATGGAGTTTTGAAAGTAAACCCGTCGACAGTCAGGCTGTAATTGATAGTATCAACTCAATGACGCCAAGTTATGTTGCAGATAAAGCAGGTGACTATGTCGCAAAATTAATAGTAAATGATGGCCAACTTAATAGCTCGCCTGTTACGGTGAAAGCATCAACATACAATTTTTCGCCAATTGCATATGCTGGCATTGATCAACTAGTGTTGGTTGGCTCTACTAGCCAGTTAAATGGTAGTGCGAGTACGGATGTAGAAAATAGTGACTTGAGCTACCTTTGGTCATTTGTCGAAAAACCAGCCAACAGTGATGCAGTATTGGATGATGTTGTCAATGTTATGCCTAGTTTTACCCCAGATAAATCAGGTACTTATCATCTTGCCTTAGTAGTAAGTGATGGCAGCAGTTTTAGCGTGCCAGATGAAATAAGAATAATTGCCGGTAATGTAAAACCCATTGCTAACATTCAAACAGTTTTACCCAATAATTTATTTATCGGTTCGACGGTCACTTTTGATGGTCAAATGAGTTTTGATGCTAATGGTGATGTTATAACTTATCAATGGCAAATTATTAACCAACCTAACGGTAGTATCGCTACACTGTCAAATAATACGGGTATGGCACCAACACTTATTACCGATAAAACTGGAAATTATACTGTTGCCCTGATTGTCAGCGATTTTGAATTTGCTAGTGTTGAAGCCAGCGTTGAAATTTTTGTTGCTAACCAAACCTCAGTCTTTGAAGGCATTGGTTTTGAAGAAAATACTATTTCAGGTTTCACCGGTGACTGGGAAAGAGTGACCACAAAAGCCAATTCAGGCAGCTTTTCTTTACAACCACCAGAGATGGCGATGGCAGGAACTGCTATTGCAGAGTTGGTTTACAATACCCCTCATACACAAATATCGTTTAGACATTATGGCTCAGTTGATTTTTATATCGATGATGTTTTTTATGCCTCTTATAGCGGTTTTTGGAGTAATCCGGTCATCATCGTCTCTGAGGGGAGTCACACTTACCGTTGGCAGGTCACTCGCTCTAGTAGTGGTCGCACGGGTACCTACCTTGATGATATTCAATTTTCTCACACCTTACCTGTGGCCAATACCCAAGGGCCTTATAGTTTTGATGAAGGTTTTTTAAGCCAAGAGTTTAGCGGTGATTGGGATATTGACAATGGTATAGCGAATAGTGGCAGTTATTCACTGCGAGCACCTTATATGGCAACGTCCGGTACTAGCTCAACAGAATTGGTTTACAATAACCTTCATACACAAATATCGTTTAGACATTATGGCTCAGTCGATTTTTATATCGATGATGTTTTTTATGCCTCTTATAGCGGTTTTTGGAGTAATCCGGTCATTATCGTCCCTGAGGGGAGTCACACTTACCGTTGGCAGGTCACTCGTTCTAGTAGTGGTCGCACGGGAACCTACCTTGATGACATTCAATTTTCTCACACCATACCTGTGTCCAATGCCCAAGGGCCTTATAGTTTTGATGATGGGTTTTTAAGCCAAGAGTTTAGCGGTGATTGGGATATCGATAATTATCGATCTAACAGCGGCAGTTATTCACTGCGAGCGCCTTATATGGCAACACCTGGTACTAGCTCAACAGAACTGGTTTACAATAAACCCCATACACAAATATCGTTTAGGAATTATGGCTCAGTCGATTTTTATATCGATGATGTTTTTTATGCCTCTTATAGTGGTAGTTGGAGCGAGCGGGTCATTAGTGTTAATGAGGGTAGCCATACCTATCGGTGGCTAGTCACCCGGTCAAGCAGTGGTCGCTCTAATGTTAATATTGATGATATTGTTTTTGAGTAAAGTCTAAAGAATATTTCCCCTATAGAACACACTCAGTCATTTGAATATAAGAGATTAAATGGCTGAGTGGCGCCAATGAAGTCTCATTGAATTGGTGTTAATCAATGAGACTTCTTTTTATATTAATTTTCAAGTGGCAATGCTTAGCAACCGTTGCTAGATAAACCTAATACGGCAATCAAATTTACTATTGTAAATTCTGTAACTATGTTAACTTACCAACCCAGTGAAAAATCATTTCTTTAAGTTAAACCCCATGAAATTTAGCCCTCTAGTACAAGAATTAATTGACTCATTACGTTGCCTCCCAGGTGTCGGCGCTAAAACAGCTCAGCGTATGGCGTTTCACATTCTTGAGCGTAATCGCCATGGTGGCCAAAAATTAGCCCACACCTTAGCGTTAGCAGTTGAGGAAGTAGGGCACTGCCAGCAGTGTCGAAACTTTACTGAACAAGACTTATGTAGCATATGTCAAAGCCCTAAACGGCAATTTATAGAAACCTTATGTATAGTGGAAGGCCCTGCAGACGTTATTGCTATTGAACAAACAGGGGAGTTTCAAGGGTTATATTTTGTCTTGATGGGGCATTTATCACCGATAGATGGTATCGGTCCAGATGATTTAGGTTTGGATATTTTGACCCAGCAGCTAGCCGATGGACAGTTTAAAGAAATAATTCTTGCCACTAACCCTACCGTTGAAGGGGAAGCCACAGCACACTATATTGCCGAACTTGCGCAACAATATAATATTTTGATCTCTCGTATTGCTCATGGCGTTCCTATGGGGGGAGAATTAGAGTTTGTTGATGGTAATACGCTATCCCATGCACTTAATGGCCGTAAGAGCTATCAACCATAATATTTTAAAAAAGGTTTTATAATAAATAGTATTTATTAGCACTTAATCTAATTGAATTTTTGATTAAAAATTAACATTCAATGCAACCTTCCCCTTGAAAAATGTATCTCTACCCCCACAATTTAATTATCAAAACAAATTATCCGTTCAAATGAATTTTTATACAGGAAAAAGAAATATGGAAAACACTAAAAACCAAGAGAATCATAAGTTTAGTACCGACTCAGCTAAAATACTAAAATTGATGATTCATTCACTTTATTCAAATAAAGAAATATTTCTTCGTGAATTGGTATCCAATGCCGCTGATGCCGCTGATAAATTGCGTTTTAAAGCATTGTCTAATGCCGACCTTTATGAAAATGATGGTGAGTTACGTGTACGTGTGAGTGCAGATAAAGAAGCGAATACGGTAACTATTTCTGACAATGGCATTGGTATGAACCATGACGATGTTATTGCGCATTTAGGAACAATTGCTAAATCAGGTACGGCTGAATTTTTTAATAACTTATCTGGCGATCAAGCGACAGATTCTCAATTAATTGGCCAATTTGGTGTTGGTTTTTATTCTGCATTTATTGTAGCTGATAAAGTCACTGTTCGTTCACGTGCTGCGGGTGCTGCAACAAACGAAGGTGTTGAGTGGGTATCAGCAGGTGAAGGTGAATTTACTACTGCGGCGATTGAAAAATCAACCCGTGGTACTGATATCATTCTTCATTTAAAAGAAGAAGAGACCGAGTTTGCTGACGAATGGCGCTTAAAGTCAATTGTAACTAAATACTCTGATCATATCTCTGTATCTGTTGAAATGTTAACACCAGAAATTGCTGAAGTTCCTGAAAGAGATGGCCCTGACGGCGAAAAAACACCAGCTGAACCTGCTGTTCCGGCACAATGGAATCCGGTTAATAAAGCAACTGCACTTTGGACACGTGAAAAATCAGATATTTCAGATGACGAATACAATGAGTTTTACAAACATGTATCTCATGACTTTACCGATCCTCTGTTACGAGCGCATAACAAAGTAGAAGGTAAAACAGAATATACCAGTTTGCTTTACATCCCATCTAAAGCACCGTTTGATATGTACAATCGTGAAAAACAGCACGGCTTAAAGTTATATATTCAACGTGTATTTGTTATGGACGATGCTGAACAGTTTATGCCTACTTACTTGCGCTTTGTTAAAGGTTTACTTGATTCAAACGATTTACCGCTAAATGTATCTCGCGAAATTTTACAAGATAATAAAGTTACCCAAGCTATTCGCAAAGGCTGTACAAAACGTGTATTAGGCATGTTAGAAAAGTTAGGTAAAAATGATCAAGAAAAGTATCAAATCTTCTGGAATGAATTTGGTCAAGTGCTAAAAGAAGGTCCGGCTGAAGATATGGGCAATAAAGAGCAAATAGCTAAATTATTGCGTTTTGCTTCTACCGAAAATGATTCAAATGTGCAAAATGTCTCTTTAACGCAATACATTGAACGCATGAAAGAAGGCCAAGATAAAGTTTATTATGTTGTTGCCGATAGCTTTGAAGCAGCAAAGAGTAGTCCTCATTTAGAAGTGTTCCGCAAAAAAGGCATTGAAGTATTACTAATGTCAGATCGCATTGATGAATGGCTTGTAAGCCACTTAACGGAGTTTGATGGTAAACAGTTACAATCAGTGACTCGTGGTGGTCTAGACCTTGGTGATATGGATGACGAAGAAACAAAACAAGCACAAGAAAAGCTTGAAGAAGAATTCGACTCTGTTATCTCACGTATTAAAACGGTACTTGAAGGTAAGGTAAAAGAAGTTAAGTTATCTCAACGTTTAACTGATTCCCCTGCTTGTATTGTTACGGATGAGCAAGATATGAGTAGCCAAATGCAAAAACTTATGCAATCTGTCGGTCAAGAAGTGCCAGACACTTTGCCTATTTTTGAAATCAATGGCGAACATCCATTAGTAAAACATATTGCGGATGAACAAGACGATGATAAATTTAAACAATGGAGTGACGTATTGTTTGAACAAGCTATGCTAGCTGAACGTGGTAGCTTGAAAGATGCTGCTGGCTTTGTTGCTCGTTTGAATTCATTAATGATGAGTTTAACAAAATAAAGTATCAATAAATGAAGTCACGCTTTGTTAAGCATTAGACTTTAGTCTTATAAAAGGCCTTTTCTATTTCATTGAACAGGCCTTTTTTGTAAGCTATGTGGTATTGATACTTGTTTGCATACAATTGAACTTGTATAGTGTCTGCCGAAATAGCAAACTTTGATGACAGTATAATTACATTAAGATAATAACAGTGTTATTTATGTTTTTAATGTAATTATTATTTTAGACCAGTTAGAGATGATTTATCAATAATCTCTAACTGGTATCACACACTTATTTAGGGCTATATTTATATGCGCATTATTTTATTAGGTGCACCAGGTGCAGGTAAGGGCACTCAAGCACAGTTTTTAATGGCTAAATTTGGAATTCCACAAATCTCTACGGGTGACATGCTCCGCGCTGCAATTAAAGCAGGAACTGACTTAGGCCATAAAGCTAAAGCTGTTATGGATGCAGGCCAACTAGTGTCAGATGATCTTATCATTGGTTTAGTCAAAGAACGCATTACACAAGATGATTGTAAAGCTGGGTTTTTATTAGATGGTTTCCCTCGTACTATTCCTCAAGCAGATGCCATGAAAGAAAACGGCGTTACTGTTGATAGTGTTATTGAGTTTGATGTGCCAGATGAAGTAATTGTAGAACGAATGGCTGGTCGTCGTGTTCATTCTGGCTCTGGTCGTGTTTATCATCTAGTTTATAACCCTCCTAAAGTTGAAGGTAAAGATGATGATACTGGCGAAGACCTATCCATTAGGCCTGATGATGAAGAAGCAACCGTTCGCAAACGTTTAGCTATATATCATGACCAAACAAAACCTTTGGTTCATTATTATCAAACGGAAGCAAAAAGTGCGAATTGTAAATACTTAACAATTGATGGTACGCAACCTGTC
>JALJPB010000042.1 GCA_022969175.1 Colwellia sp.
CATATCTTGATGCTCAGCCGCTGCTTATGGAATATCTTAAGTTTGCTATGGGAATTCATCATAATGATGCTGCTGGAGGGCTTCGTACCTTTGGTAAGAAATTAACTCAACAGCAAATTGATGATGTCCGCGCAAGATATAGTCTAGCAAAAGAAAGACTTGAACTTCTGGATTTAATAAACTGATCCTTTCAAATATTCAAAAAGAGAAAGCTCCGTTTTTACGTAATGCCGATCAGGTAAGAAAATGTTGACGATCCATTGACCGATCTTCTGGTTAGTATATAAAGGCTTCTAAATTAATTCAGGGGCCTTTTTTTTTGCAGCTATCTAACGCTTTATCACAAGTATCACAAAACAGTTTTAGTGAATTTACAGAGCTAAATGAATTATTAGATCCAAGTATTGTTGATGCAGCACTCGCGTATCGGGTGTAGTAACCATCAGAAAACGAAAACTCCCCATGGAGAAAATGGTTTGGGCCGTTGTTGGTATGGCTTTGTTCCGTAAAATGTCTATGCGCCAGTTAACCAACCAGCTTGATATGATCCTACCTAACGGTGAGCCTTATGTTGCACCAAATAACGCTTGTGACTTAAGAGAAAAAATTAGGACAGCCATAAACTTTTATAAAGTTTAAATTCTCGCTGAATTTAAAGGTTTTTGTTCTTTTAGCATTTAATTGCGTCCTTATCCATAGCAGGTATAGCACTAACTTTTTAATATCAGTATGATTGCATTTATAACTTAGAATGTTAGTAAACTAGTAGATCCGGTCTGATTTTTTTAATGGTCCGATTACACACTAAAAAAATTTACACCAAAACCTGCACTTATTAGTGGGGTTACACGGAATAAATTGAAATTTCAGTTTGTTTCACTAGATTACAACAAACACACAAATAGCCACTTAACAGGCTATACAGAACTAAAAAGTGTAATAAAAACATGCAAGATTTATCCTCACATACCCCGATGATGCGTCAGTATCTAACAATCAAAGCAGAATTTCCGAATATTCTTATTTTTTATCGAATGGGAGATTTTTATGAATTGTTTTTTGATGATGCTAAAAAGGCTTCCGATTTACTCGATATTTCATTAACTGCTCGCGGTAAAACTGGTGGTAATGCCATTCCTATGGCTGGTGTACCCTATCATGCTATTGATACCTATTTAGCAAAACTTATAAAGCTTGGTGAATCTGTCGCGATATGTGAACAAATTGGCGATCCCGCAACCAGTAAAGGTCCGGTTGAACGAAAAGTAGTTCGTGTAGTAACCCCCGGGACCATAAGTGATGAAGCTTTATTGGTTGATAGACAAGATAATTTAATCGTAGCAATTTATTCACCTTCAGGTAATCACGATAATAAAAATTTTGGTTTAGCTTATTTAGATATGACCAGTGGTCGCTTCGTATTAACTGAGCCACAAACCCAAGAACAACTTTTAGCAGAATTACAACGATTAACACCTGCTGAGTTATTATATCCAGAGTCATTTAAACAATATAATTTAATTGAAAAGTATAAAGGTTTACGCCGTCGCTCTGACTGGGAGTTTGATTTAGATACTGCCATCACTTTACTTAACCAACAATTTGGTACCAAGGAACTCGCAGGTTTTGGTGTCAATGACAAACCTTTAGGTTTAGCTGCTGCGGGCTGTTTATTTCAATATGTTAAAGAGTGCCAACGAAGCGCGTTACCCCATATTAGAAATATTATTTGCGAATCATCTGAGACCGGCGTCATATTAGATGCGGCAACACGAAGAAATTTAGAGCTCACGGTAAATTTACACGGCGGTAGTGACAATACCTTATCGGCAATACTTGATAAATCTGCGACACCGATGGGATCTCGTTTATTAAAACGTTGGATCCACTTTCCATTAAGAGATATTGAAATATTAACTAATAGATACAACGCGATAGATAGTATTTTAACTTCTGATCTGCAATTTGATTTATTTGATTTATTAAAACAATTAGGCGATATTGAACGAATAGTTTCTCGTATCGCACTTCGCTCTGCTCGTCCTCGTGATTTTGCCCGACTACGTAATGCTTTACAGAAATTACCCGAGTTGCAAAGTATGCTTAGTCAATACTCAAGCGGCTACTTGCATACTTTAGCTGGCAACAGCCAGCCGTTGCCTAATATTCAACAATTATTAGAAAATGCTATAGTTGACAATCCACCGGTACTTATACGTGATGGCGGTGTAATTGCTCCTGGTTATCATCAAGAATTAGATGTGCTTCGTGATTTAAGTGATGGAGCAACTGATTTTTTGACTCAACTTGAAGCAAAAGAAAAACAACGCACCGGCATTAATTCTTTAAAAGTTGGTTACAATAAGGTTCATGGTTTTTTTATCGAAATTAGTCGAAGTGCGGCGAGCCAAGTACCTGATGACTATATACGCCGTCAAACATTAAAAAATAATGAACGCTTTATTACTGAAGAATTAAAACAGCATGAAGTAACCGTATTAAGTGCTCAAAGTAAGTTTTTAGCGCTAGAAAAACGCCTTTATGAACAGCTATTTGATCAAGTCCTACCGGAACTTGAAAACCTTCAACAGCTAGCACAAGCCATTGCCGAGCTTGATGTCTTAAATACTTTTGCAGAGCGTAGTGAAACGCTTAATTATACCAAACCATCTATATCAAATGAGACGGGTATTAATATTGAAGGTGGACGCCATCCTGTTGTAGAACAAATGACGCAAGACGCTTTTATTGCAAACCCAGTGGTATTAACTTCGCAACGTAAAATGCTGATAATTACCGGTCCAAACATGGGCGGTAAGTCAACTTACATGAGGCAGACCGCCTTAATTGTATTGCTCGCCCATATTGGCTGTTTTGTTCCAGCTAATGCCGCTAATATCGGTATGGTCGATCGTATATTCACCCGTATTGGCGCGTCAGATGATCTGGCAAGTGGTCGCTCTACCTTTATGGTAGAAATGACAGAAACAGCCAACATATTGCATAATGCAACAGAAAAAAGTTTAGTTTTACTTGATGAAATTGGCCGAGGTACTAGTACCTATGATGGCTTATCTTTAGCTTGGGCTTGCGCTGAAATGTTGGCTCTGCAAACTAAAGCGTTTACTTTGTTTGCAAGTCACTACTTTGAACTGACTAAGTTAGCCGAACAAATTGATATTGTCGCTAATGTTCATTTAGATGCAGTGGAGCATAATGATAATATTATTTTTATGCATGCGGTTCAAGAAGGTGCTGCCAGTAAAAGTTTTGGTTTACAAGTAGCACAGCTAGCGGGTGTGCCAAAAACCGTTATTCACCGTGCCAAACAAAGATTAAATGAATTAGAAAACAACCAAGTAGCTTCAATTTTACCAAGTGATAGCAATGTTTTTGAACAGTTATCATTGATTGATGAAGGCCACCCAGTACTTGATAGCTTGAAACAACTCGACATTAATGAGTTAAGCCCAAGACAAGCACTAGAGGTATTGTATCAACTTAAAGATAAATTATAATTTTTTGGCCAGTTAAATAGAAAAACCAGCATATTGGCTGGTTTTTTTGGTAGTAACATTTAAAGTTATGCTTGAAAAATTGCTTCGATAGACAAGTTTTGTTGGCTCAAAATATCTCTTAAGCGCTTTAATGCTTCTACTTGAATTTGGCGTACACGCTCACGTGTCAAACCAATTTCACTGCCAACATCTTCTAAGGTAGCAGCTTCATAACCCATTAAGCCAAATCGTCTTGCCAATACTTCTCTTTGCTTAGTATTTAGTTCATTAAGCCAATGAATTATATTGTTGCTCATATCGGCAGATTGTAAGTCACCTTCAGGTCCACGATTTTTTTCATCTGGAATAACATCGAGTAAGACTTTGTCTGAGTCACCACCAAATGGGGTATCAACAGAGGTTATACGCTCATTTAATCTGAGCATTTTAGTTACATCGGCAACAGGCTTATCTAGAGCTGCGGCAATGTCTTCGGCAGTCGGCTCATGATCTAACTTTTGAACCAATTCCTTTGAAGTGCGTAAATAAATATTGAGCTCTTTTACGACATGTATGGGTAATCGAATAGTACGGGTTTGGTTCATAATGGCACGTTCAATTGTTTGACGAATCCACCATGTGGCGTATGTTGAAAATCTAAATCCACGCTCTGGGTCAAATTTTTCAACCGCTCGAATTAAACCTAAGTTACCTTCTTCAATTAGATCTAATAGAGGTAAACCACGGTTATTATAACGACGGGCAATTTTGACAACTAAACGTAAATTACTTTCAATCATACGTTTACGTGAGGGTTCATCACCTTTTAGAGAAAGGCGTGAAAAGTAGACTTCTTCTTCTGCGGTTAACAACGGAGAAAAACCAATTTCACCTAAATATATCTGCGTCGCATCTAAGCTTGACGAGGATACTCCACTTTTAGTTTTTTTAGACACGTCCTTGGTCTCCTTTTTAACTTTTTGCGAAATTACTTTTTTTTCTTTTTTTTCTTTGATTGTTACGCCCATACTATATCTCCCAATAAAGTAGCAAAGCTAATAATTTGATTAAATATTCACGGTAACTCCATATTTTTTTGTTATAAGTATTATTTTCTCGGTAAGTACTTCATAGGATTAACAGATTTTCCACGAAAGCGAACTTCAAAATGAAGCATGACTCTTTGCGCATCTGTGTCCCCCATACTTGCAATAACATCACCGGTTTTAACTAACTGCTTTTCTTTAACAAGTATTTTGTCGTTGTGTGCATAGGCGCTAAGATAATCATCATTGTGTTTAACAATAATTAATTGCCCATAACCACTTAATGCACTCCCCGCATAAACTACTTTGCCATCGGCAGCAGCTTTAACTTTGTCGCCTCGACGACCTGCGATATCTATGCCTTTATTACCTTGTTGTGCTGTTGAAAAACGTGCAATCACTTTTCCATTAGCTGGCCACTGCCATTCTCTAATTTTTGTAGAGAAGGGTGAACTTTGTAAAGCGGATTTTTTGTTTACTTTTTCCTCACTTACAGTTTTACCATACTCCTGCTTTTTATTCGGTGCAACAACTTTTTTAACGCTATTTTTTGAGATAGAACTAGAGCTTTTATTCGAGTTTTTAGCATAACTCTTATGGGTGCTAGCTTGGGAGGGTTTTGATGTTTTCTTCTGAGCAACAATTAATTTTTGCCCTGGGAAGATATTGTAAGGTGACGAAATTTTATTCAGTTTTGCCACAGTTCTTACATCAGAGTTTGCTCGCCAAGCAATAGAATATAAAGTTTCGCCTTTTTTTACTGTGTAGTAAGTAGAATTAATACTGTTTTTTATTCTATCTTTAAGAGGTACAGAACCATAAGCAGTGACTACTGGTGCAGGAGTACTTCTAGTTGAACAACCTGAAAGTAGAATAATAAGGACGGTCAAGGACGACCAACAATAACAGATTAACTTTCTATTCACTGGCTTCATTTATCTTTTAGAAAAACCTCATTTGGTTGGTTAAGGGTAAAAAACTATAGCAAATAACCTTAACAGCACAAACTTAAATAAGTTGTAACTAAATATGATTAATAACAACCACACTCGTTAGGCGGTTGAACTTTCATATTAATCTCTGGAATGACAGTAAGATCAGTACGCCTAACGATTAAATAAATAAACAAGAACAATTAGTGCGACAACTCCCCAACCCAATATATCAATATATTGCCGTATTTTTTTCTCCATGGCAGCCCCTCCCCACTTAATAAGCCCGGCAACGAGAAAAAATCTCATGCCCCGTCCAACAGCTGAAACGAGTAAAAATGGCAAAAATGCCATCTGTAAAAAACCAGCACTGACGGTAAATAACTTATAAGGTATTGGAGAAAATCCAGCAATAAAAACGACCCATATTCCCCATTGCTCAAACCAGGTCATTATCTTTTCAAAACGTGCTTGGTAACCAAATTCAATAATGATGGGCTCAATCCAAGGCTCAAACATTAAATAACCTAGCCAATAGCCAACCACCCCTCCTAAAACAGAAGCTAGAGTGGTTATCGTAGCAAATTGCCATGCTTTTTTTGGTTTGGCTAATACCATAGGAGCCAATAATACATCAGGTGGAATAGGAAAAAAAATTGACTCAGAAAAAGTTAAGACTGCCAGTATTCTTGGGGCAAATTTATGTTCTGCCCAACGAAGTGTCCATTGGTATAATGCTGAAAATATTTTCACAGATATCTAGCTCATAAAAGGGTAGTTAAAGAAGGATGAATATATCGTTACTTTTACAATAAATCACCTGGTATTAAAGGTACAAAGCGAACGGCTTCAACTTGTTGTTCACTAAATTTATTGTCTTTTCTGGTGATAACCTTTAAGACTTGTTGCTCATCACCAACTGGAATGATTAAGCGCCCGCCGTCAGCTAATTGCTCTAATAAAGCTTGAGGTACACTTGTTGGTGCTGCAGTAACAATAATGGCATCAAAAGGTGCTTTACTCGCCCACCCCTGCCAACCATCACCGTGTTTCATTGATACATTGTGTAAATCTATCGCCTTTAATCGCCTTTTAGCTTGCCACTGCAGTGCTTTAATTCGCTCAACAGAAAAAACTTTTGACGTCAACTGAGCCAAAATGGCCGTTTGATAACCAGATCCGGTACCAATCTCTAAAATATTATCGGGTACCCCTGCGGCTAATAGCAGCTCTGACATTTTAGCGACAATGTATGGCTGAGAAATAGTTTGTCCCTGCCCAATGGGTAAAGCTGTATTGTCATAGGCTTTGTGCGCCAGTATTTCAGGTACAAAATTATGTCGGGGTGTTCGAGCTATCGCTTGTAATACCTGCTGATTGATAATACCTTCTGCATGAAGTTTTTGTGCTAAAATTTCACCGCTGCGAGTTGACTTTCCGCCGATACTCCGCGCTATCTTGACATTCATAGTGCTGCTCTTTTCTACAATTAGTTATACGTTATTTACTTGGTATTAATGCGTGATTTAAGACTTTATAATAAAAGGTCTTCTATCCACAGTGACATCGTTGATAAACTTTTATGAGCAGTCATATCTACGGTCAATGGAGTTATAGAGGCATATCCATTAGCAACGGCATGAAAATCAGTACCTTCGCCACCATCCAGCTCTTGTCCTAATGACCCATACCAATAGATGTCTCGCTGCCATGGGTCTTGCATTTTTTTCATGGTTTCCGCTTTATGTCGATGACCTAGCCGAGTTACTTTAACACCTTTTAACTGTGATAAAGGCATATCTGGTACATTTATATTTAATATTTGATCCGCTGGCAAAGGATGCTCTTTTAATCTTAATATTATTTTAGCTGTGACCACAGCAGCGGTTTGATAATGCTGCTGATGTTTCCCAACCAAAGAAACCGCAACCGCAGGCATGCCCATATGACGACCTTCTGTTGCTGCAGCAACTGTACCTGAGTATAAAGTATCATCGCCAAGGTTTGCGCCATTATTGATGCCCGCCACCACTAAATCGGGTAAAGGCTGCATTAGTTGACTTATCCCTAGATGAACAGCATCAGTAGGTGTGCCATTAACACAGATATAACCATTTTCTAAGGTATGAGCACGTAAAGGGTTGAGTAAAGTGAGTGAATTACTTGCGCCACTGCAATTTCTATCCGGAGCAACGACAACTACCTTGCCAAGTTTCACTAATTCCTGATGTAATATTTTTATGCCTAACGCATGCACACCGTCATCATTACTGAGTAATATATTCATAATTTGATATTTCTTGTCGAAAATAGTTGTTGGAAATGGCTATTGAGATTATTTTTAACTCCGAGAATTTAAGTCTTTATAATCAATTAGCTCACGTAAAATTGTTGTTGCATAACAACCTGCGGGTAAGAAAAATTTCAAAATAACAGTATTTTTACTCTCTCCAAGATTATCCGCACCTTCTTTATTAATACGAATAGACGGATTTGATAAGTTTAAACGAATCCTGCGGCGCTCTTGCTTTAAACCAAATTTAGCTAATCCTTTAGTTATCTCATCGTGACTATCGGCTACTTGCTGCTCAAAGTGTAGCGTTTGACCTTTGGTTATTAACTCACCCGCCCCCCACATTGGCGCGGTAATATCGATGTCTTTATCGGATAAACGGTCAAGTAAAACTTGATCAACCTGTTCAGCTAAAAATACCGATTGTGTACCCGCTAACATGCAAATATCGCCATCTGAAAGCACATTGAAATAATCATGCTCAATGCGTTTACTAACGATATCATTGAACAAGTATGATCTTGCTGCTGAAAGGTAAAAGCCTCTTTTCTTTTTATCTTTGACTTTCATTTCACCAGCAAATAATTTTATCGCTTTGTTAATATTGCCACCTTCAATACCAAATCGTTGCTCACCAAAATAGTTAGGCACACCATCGGCTATTATTTTAAGCCAGGCTTGCTTCAATGCACCGATGTCAGTAACTTCACGTAGTGTTAATTCAAAATTATTACCGGTTAGTGCACCAATACGCAGTTTTTTATTATGTCTGCTATAAAATAACACCTCGACACCTTCAATCTGCAAATCACTTAGGTCATATTCATCTTTACCGGGCAAGTGAACACCAAACCATTGCTCTGTTATTGCAAAACGATCTTTTAAACCAGCATAAGAGACTAATTTATCTTTAACTTTAAAATATTTAGCTAATTCACGAACAATATCTAAGGTATTTCGGCCCGACTTTCTAATGTGGATAAGTAGGTGTTCACCTTCTGCACATGGCTCAAAAGGCAGTTGTTCGAAAACTTTAAAATCTGCCATGATAGACCGTAAAAGCCCGGTGGATTTTGGTTTTCCATACAAATAAGTAAGTGCTGGTAACATATTTGATTAACCTTCGGCTGTTAATGGGACTGGTTTAAATGGAGGTATATGTGGATTCAATAAAGCAACACAATGTACAGCTATGCCTTCTTTTCGTCCGGTATAACCGAGCTTTTCTGTAGTAGTTGCTTTAACATTAACTTGATCAAGTTCACAATGTAAATCTTCAGCTAAACACGTTCGCATGGCCAATAAGTAAGGTGAAATTTTTGGTGCTTGTGCAACGATGGTAATATCCACATTGCCAATCTCAAAATCTTTCGCTGTCATTAAGCTAACGACATGTTTTAATAAAATTCGACTAGAGATATTTTCATAACTTGCGTCAGTATCAGGAAAGTGATTACCAATATCACCAAGCGCTAATGCACCAAGAATGGCATCACATAAAGCATGAATAGCCACATCACCATCAGAGTGAGCAATAAAGCCAAACTCGAACGGCACTTTTACTCCAGCTAAAACTAACGGTCCTTGACCACCAAATTTATGAACATCAAAACCATGACCTATGCGCATGTACCTTCCTGTCTTTTGTTAGATTGTTTCTGTCAGATAAAATTTTGCTAAGGCTAAATCTTCTGGGTTAGTTATTTTAATATTGGCACTACTTCCCTGTACTAATAAACTTGGTAAGCCAAAGTGCTCGATTGCGGATGACTCATCCGTAATGACAGCAGCATCTTTTTTAGCTTGTTTAACCGCTTGAATGAGCTGCTCAGTTTGATACATCTGAGGTGTTAATGCGTGCCACAGAGTCGAACGGTCAACGGTACTACCCACTAACTGATCTGAATTCGCATACTTAATAGTATCTTTTACCGGATAAGCTAACAAACCGCCTTGATTATTAACTCTGCAGCGCTCAACCAGAGCGTCAATATCCCGATGTGAAATACAAGGACGTGCAGCATCATGCACTAATACCCAAGGATATATTGCGGTGTCGACGGCATTCAGCCCAGCTAAAACAGAGTCGACACGTTCTTGTCCGCCTAAAACAGTTAATACATCTTGATGTTCAGCCAATTCAGTCTCTTTAAAGTATTCATCATCGGCATTTATTACCACTATTACTTTATTAATATCTGAATGAGACAGTAATCTGAACACTGTGTGCTCTAATATACTGCGTTGATTAATTTTTAGATATTGTTTAGGACAGCTAGCTTGCATTCTTTTTCCGACACCCGCAGCAGGCACTACCACAATTAAGGGGGCATACTCTTTATTATATGAGTGAGCCATTAGTTATGACTTTTCCTTAACTTTTTTAACAGATGAAAATGAAGATTCTGTTCGTTTACTTTTTTTTGAGTCTGACGGTATGATGCGAAAAAATGTTTCACCCTCTTTGATCATACCCAATTCATTTCGAGCACGCTCTTCGATGGCTTCGACGCCTAACTTTAAGTCATCGGTATCAGCATAAAGCAGTTTATTTCGTTGTTTTAGTTTTTCATTGTCAAGTTGCTGCCTAATGACTTCACTTTGTAATGACAGATAATCAGGCACACTATTTTTACCGAACCAAAGGCGGTATTGAAGAAGCACTAAAAATATGACCAACACTGTGGTTATTAAACGCATAAATGAAAATTAATATTACAAATAGTGGGTTAAAGTTACGACTATTATAGATAGTTGCATGACGCTGTAAATAAAATTGAGCAGTTAAATACTAATGTCATGTATTTAAGTTAAATAACTAAGGGTTGCTTGAAGTTTTTCCAGTTTATTGAACATGAAAGTAACAATTCTCGCAAACTTGGAATAATGGGGTGTGATTTATTACTTCCTTGCCAAGAGTGCCCAGAACAAGCGGCTGCCATTACTTTTTTATTTGGCTTGAGCAACTTAACTTGTTGATGCGATTTATTATCATTACCTGATAAATCAAACCAACCTGAAACATTAGTGCGAAATCGATGGTTTTCGCTATCCAAACGATCAATACAATCAAGTATTATATGATCATTACTTAAGACTGGAACAATAAGACCGAGTGGCAATTTGGTTGATAAATACCAGGTATAAACTAATTCAACGTTCTGCCCAGTAAGAGGGATTTTATTACTTTGCCTTGTTTGCCAAGCCGCATTTTGAACATCAAGCTCAAGTGGAGAATCAGTTTGTGTCATCAAAAGTGCTGTTCGGTTAATATAATATGAAAGACTTTTTAACCTTCCTTGCACAGCTTGAGCATTAGGTAACGCCATATTAGCAAGCTGTCGTAGCTCTCGCTCATAAAGCGCATTGCACAATTCAGCATAATTTGCCGACTGTTGCTGCTCTTGCCAAAGTGAAGTTTGGGTCATGGTGGTTAAAAATCAATAGTTTACTGCCGATTGTTTAAGCATACTCGATTATCGTGTAAAGATGAAATTTCCGATAAAAAAATCCGATACAAGTATCGGATTTTTAATAAGCATTTTATTGCAGTTAATTAGTTAGCTGCAATAAAATTTATAGCTACTAGTGAGTTCAAGATCACAGGTTTATAGTTCCTGACTAAACCTAAGCACATACATCCATGTATGCGAGGCG
This sequence comes from Colwellia sp., assembly GCA_022969175.1. Classification (GTDB taxonomy): domain Bacteria; phylum Pseudomonadota; class Gammaproteobacteria; order Enterobacterales; family Alteromonadaceae; genus JALJPB01. Next base: position 11,426 of record JALJPB010000042.1, read on the forward strand.
ATCGCGCGGGTCGTTCATTAACATCCATGTTATCTCGACATCCATATATCCCTATAGGTAAGTTGACAATAGTCAATGAGTACGGACAACGCAGTTCTTGAGTAAACTGGATATAAGCATTTTATTGAAGCTAATTAGCTCAAGAACAAGGCGTTCGCGCTAGTCAATGAGCACAATCAACGCAGTTCTTGAGTTAATTAGCAAAAATAATGGGCAAGTTAGTCCAAGATCAAGGCGTCTGCACGGAGTTGACGATAGTCAATGAGTACAGACAACGCAGGTATTGGGCTAACTATTGGCCTTTAACTTCGCTAAGACCGTTAAATATGGCTTTGTCGCCTAAATACTCTTCAATACGTAATAATTGATTGTACTTAGCAACACGGTCTGAACGACATAAAGAACCCGTTTTTATTTGGCCTGCTGCTGTACCTACAGCTAAGTCGGCAATGGTTGCATCTTCAGTTTCACCACTACGGTGTGAAATAACAGCGGTAAAGCCAGCATCTTTAGCCATTTTAATTGCTGCTAAAGTTTCGGTTAAGGTGCCAATTTGGTTAAACTTGATAAGAATTGAGTTACCAATGCCTTGCTCGATACCGCGGGCTAAAATTTTAGTATTAGTGACAAATAAGTCATCACCAACAATTTGTATTTTATCGCCTAATAATTTAGTTTGATAAGCAAAACCATCCCAGTCAGACTCGTCCAAGCCATCTTCAATTGAAACAATTGGATATTGCTGACAAAGAGTCGCTAAGAAATCAGAGAATTCGTTAGCAGTAAATTGCTTACCTTCACCTTTAAGGTCGTAAATGGCTTTATCTGCGTCATAAAACTCTGATGCAGCACAATCCATCGCTAACGTTATGTCTGCACCTAACTCATAACCAGCAGCTGCTACGGCTTCTTTAATTACAACTAAAGCATCAGCATTAGAAGCTAAGTTAGGAGCAAAGCCACCTTCATCACCTACTGCGGTACTCATGCCTTTAGCGGATAATACTTTTTTCAAAGCATGAAATATTTCAGCGCCCATTCGTAAGGCTTCACGAAAGCTTTTAGCACCGACAGGCTGAATCATAAACTCTTGAATATCAACGTTATTATCAGCATGCTCACCACCATTAATGATGTTCATCATAGGTAATGGTAAAGAATATTGGCCTGGCGTGCCGTTTAAGTCAGCGATATGTTCAAATAACTGTACTTTCTTTTCCATCGCTGCTGCTTTCGCGGTAGCTAAAGAAACGGCAAGAATAGCATTCGCGCCAAATTTTTCTTTATTTTCAGTGCCATCTAAATCAATCATGATTTGATCTATGTTAGTTTGCTCTAATGCACTTTGACCAATCAATGCACTTTGAATGTCGTCATTAATTGCAGCAACGGCTTTTAAAACACCTTTACCTAAATAACGAGACATATCCCCATCACGTAATTCTAAAGCTTCACGAGAGCCTGTAGATGCGCCAGATGGTGCTGCTGCACGACCCCAAGCACCAGATTCTAAATAAACGTCTGCTTCAACCGTTGGGTTACCACGAGAGTCCATGATTTCACGGGCGATAATTTTACTAATATTCGACATTGTCATTCCTACTCATAATGTGTTGTTCTGTAATTGAACAATAAAATTAAAAACTAATAACCAGTAACTAAATTTTTATGCTAAAAAAGCAAAACCGTAGCACTAGGCTACGGTTTTAATTGATTGGTTAACTTGATTGCTGTTTTTGATGCTCAAAGGAAGCAGCAATAAAGCTTTCAAATAACGGGTGTCCATCACGTGGAGTTGAATTAAACTCTGGATGAAATTGCCCAGCAATAAACCAAGGGTGATCGGGTATTTCAATCACCTCAACTAATGTTTTATCCGTAGATAGTCCCGAAAAAACTAAGCCTGCTTGGCTTAATTGTTCACGGTAGTTATTATTTACCTCATATCGGTGACGGTGTCTTTCATTAATTGTTTCACTACCATATACGTCGCACACCTTGGTACCTTTCACAAGGTGACACAATTGAGAGCCTAAACGCATTGTTCCGCCTAAATCAGAGTTTTCATGACGATACTCTATTTGACCTTCTTCATCTAACCATTCATTGATTAGACCAACAACAGGATATGGTGTATCAGAATTAAACTCTGTACTGTGGGCATCTTTTAAACCGGCAACATTGCGGGCAAAATCTATAAGTGCTACTTGCATGCCTAAACAAATACCTAAATAAGGTATTTTGTTTTCACGGGCATATTTTGCTGTTGAAATTTTTCCTTCAACACCACGCTCGCCAAAACCGCCAGGTACAAGTATCGCGTCGAGATCAGCTAAAATATCGGTACCTTTAGCTTCCACATCTTGTGAGTCAATATATTGAATTTTTACTTTAACTTGGTTTTTAATACCCGCATGTTTTAATGCCTCGTTAACCGACTTATAAGCATCAGGTAATTCGGTATATTTACCCACCAAACCGATAATAACTTCACCTTCAGGGTTTGCCTCTTGATATAAGACTTGTTCCCATTCACTTAAATCAGCTTCAGGTACATCTAAGCCAAAGCGCTTAACGACTAATTCATCGGTGCCTTGAGCTTTTAATAACGCCGGCACTTTATAAATACTATCGACATCAGGCAAAGAAATAACAGCTTTTGATTCGACATTGGTAAATAATGAGATTTTCGCCCTTTCATTCGCAGGTATAACGCGGTCACTTCGACAAATTAAGATATCAGGAAAAATACCAATCGAGCGTAATTCTTTTACAGAATGCTGAGTCGGCTTGGTTTTTATCTCACCTGCTGCTGCGATATAAGGAACAAGTGTTAAGTGCATATACATCGCACGTTCACGACCAATTTCTAGACCCAATTGACGAATAGCTTCTAAAAATGGTTGTGATTCAATATCACCTACCGTACCGCCAATTTCAACCATAGCGATATCGTAACCTTCAGCACCTTCAATCACTCGACGTTTTATATCGTTAGTAATGTGAGGAATAACTTGAATAGTCGCCCCCAAAAACTCACCTTTACGCTCTCGAGCGAGAATGCCTTGATAAATACGGCCAGTGGTGAAGTTATTACGCCTAGTCATTTTGGTACGAATAAAGCGCTCGTAATGACCTAAATCAAGATCGGTCTCAGCACCATCTTCAGTAACAAATACTTCACCATGCTGAATAGGGCTCATTGTCCCAGGATCAACATTAATATAAGGGTCAAGTTTTAGCATGGTTACTTTTAAACCACGCGCTTCAAGAATTGCGGCAAGAGAGGCTGCTGCAATGCCTTTACCAAGAGACGATACAACGCCACCAGTTACAAAAATATATCGAGTTGTCATGTGATACCAAAAGTCAGGAAGAACGGGTTATATTCAAATAGCTGCAAACTATTACTATTGCCAAAAATGAAATAAATCATGCATCCTATCAAACAAAAATGAGTGAATATAAGATGTGATGACTATTGAAAAACAATTTTAGCAGGACGGGAAAACATTATACTTAAAAGCCAGCCGAACAACAATATGATCAATCAATCTATCGATAAAAATAATGCTTAACTTATGTTTAGTTAATGTTTCATAATGAAAATTATACCAAAAATGTTAAGCTCTATTATCTAACAATTTTCTATATACTGAGACTTATGAATCTTGATCGCTTAAATGCAATGTTATCCGCAATTGATCTTATCAATAATGAAGATCCTAACCAAATAACTTTCGACAATAGATCTCACCCGAAAGAATATATTTACGGCCAACAAATGACCACTATGCTCGATAAACATTGGCCACAAGCAAATGAGTTATTACAAATTGCCGTAAGAGCACAGCATATTAAACGTTGGCACTTAAAACGAACTGAATTTGATTTAGGAAAGAAAGGTTACTTTAAATGGCGTATTGCATTAGGTAAATATCACGCTGAATTAACCGAAAAATTAATGCAAACTCATCAATATACCTCAGACGAGAGCTTAACAACAGCGGCGATTATTCGAAAAGAAAAATTAAAATCAAACAATGATAGCCAAACACTTGAAGATGTCGCTTGTTTGGTTTTTTTACAATTTTACTTTGATGATTTTTCCCGTAAACACAATGAAGAAAAAGTAATCCGAGTTCTGCAAAAAACTTGGGGGAAAATGTCAGAGCAAGGTCATGACATTGCATTAGCCTTAGACTTACCTGAACACTTATCGACCTTGGTGGCTAAAGCCCTCGCATAATAGCCTGGCAGCTAACTAATAATAAATTAGTTAGCGTTATTATTTATCGGCATTGTTGCGACCGTTGGCAACCGAAAGATAAATATTGATGGCCCCAAAACCAAAACAGCCACCATCACTTGTAAATAAACTTGTTCAAGCATGTAAAAAGACCAACATACCGACAAAAACATGGTAGATAGTGCGATAAATTTGGCTCTAAGGGAAATTATTCTATGGGTTTCCCAGTTGATGATCAATGGGCCAAAAATTTTATTGTCTAATAATTTTTGATGCAATCGAGGTGAAGATTTTGCAAAACAACTTGCAGCGACTAAAACAAAAGGTGTGGTGGGTAATAACGGTAGGGCAACACCTAAAATAGCTAAACCAATAAAAAAAAAGCCAATACACTTATAGATCATAAATTTCATCCTTTAAACATCATTCCATTTCAAAGTTAATACCAATTCCAATAAGTTTCTTTCCACTCAGCGAGAGTTAAAAGGCTTAGAGGCAAGGCATTGATAGAAGAGAATGGTTATTCCCTTGTCAAAATCAATAACGAAGATAGTAAGCCTTTTAAACTCGCCCTTTGGGAGCTTTCCAGCGATGTGATAACCACACAGAATTTCTTTCATATAGAGTGACTATATGCAAAAAAATTCTATTTATTCTCAAACCGCTGGTAAGCTCTGAGTGGGAACTAACTTAATGGACTTGGTATAAGTATAGACAAAATTTCATCTTTTTCTTTCCGCTATTTTAATTTGTTGCCAATAATCTTCTAATGTCGATAGTTCATGTTGTTCAAAAGAAATCCCCGACTGTTCAACATGCTGCTCTACGCCATGAAATCGTTTAGTGAACTTTCGATTAGCTTGCCTAAGTAATGTCTCTGGGTCTTGCTTAGCGTGGCGGCATAAATTAACCACAGCAAACATTAAATCACCTAATTCTTCTGCTAAAGCTTGGGGTTTACCTTCTTGCAAGAGCTCAATTTCAGCCTTAACTTCATCAACCTCTTCAACGACTTTGTCAAAGACATCATCAATATTGTGCCAATCAAAACCAACATGAGCGCAGCGTTTTTGTATTTTGGCTGCTTGAGATAAAGCCGGTAAGTTTTTCGGGATATCAGCTAATATGCTTATTTTCTCTGCTTTATTTTTAGCTTGTCGTTCTTTAATTTTTTCATTTTCCCAATTAGCCTTTATTTCAGCATCAGAGTTGAGTGTGGCACTGCCAAAAACATGGGGATGACGACGAATGAGTTTTTCGCATATCGCCGCGACCACAGAATCAAAATCAAAGCTTTGCTGCTCTTGCCCTAACTGACTATAAAAAATCACCTGAAAAAGTAAATCACCTAACTCTTTTTCTAGTTCAACAAAATCTTGTTGTTCAATGGCATCAGCAACTTCATATGCCTCTTCGATGGTGCACTTTACGATAGATGCAAAGTCTTGTTTGATATCCCACGGACAACCAGTTTCAGGATTACGTAACTCTGACATAATCCAGCGGAGTTTTTCGATTGAGGGTTTGTTATTTAACATTTATTTTAAATACTCTTTGTGTGTAGATCACTACATGGTTCTATAATCGCCTAACTTCACCAACATCTTCAAGTTGCAATAACTTGCTGATCAGTTTTGATAAAATATCACTATCAGATATTTCCAAGGTTATCGACATCGCCATAGTTTGTTTACTTGTATAGGTATGACTTTCCATGCCAACGATACTGACCTTTTCATTTGAGATTATCGTTGAAATATCTCTGAAAAGTCCTTGTCTGTCCATGGCAATAATTTGTATTTTAACTTGATAACTCTTCTGATTTTGTTGACCCCATTGTACTTCAACTTCTCGTTCTGGCTGTTGATTTAGCGCATTAGAAAGCTGATCACAATCAAGTCGGTGTACTGAAATTCCACGTCCTTGAGTAATAAAGCCCATAATTTCATCGCCAGGTACTGGGTGGCAACACTTTGCAATATGCGTCAATAAATTACCAACACCTGAAACGGTAATACCACTGCTATCAGATGCTGAAGTTGCTACTGATGTTTTTTTAACCAGACTTTGCGGATCAAGGTCTTCAACAGGTTTAAATTTATCATCTTGTTGCTGCAAATAATTTATTACTTGCTGTAAACGGGCATTCCCTGAGCCTATAGCCGCATATAAATCATCAACTGTTTTTACGTTAAACCGTATTGAAGTAGTATTGAGATCGACTTTATCTAATTTTAATTTATTTAACTCACTATCGAGTAACTGTTTACCTTGAGCAATATGTTTATCTCGGTCGAGCAACTTAAAAAAATGTTGAACTTTTGCTCGAGCCCTTGCAGTATGCAAATAGTTTAAATTTGGATTTAACCAGTCTCTGCTTGGGTTAGCCGTTTTAGTTGTTAATACTTCAACTTGATCGCCGGTTTGTAATTGATGAGTAAAAGGTACAATTTTTCCAAATACTTTAGCACCAATACAACAATGACCGACATTTGAATGTATATAGTAAGCGAAGTCTAGCGGCGTTGCCCCTACAGGTAAATCAATTACATCGCCATTAGGGGTAAAAACATAAATCCTGTCTTCAAATACTTGGCTGCGTAACTCATCAATGAGCTCACCACTGTCACTCACATCTTCTTGCCATTGTAGGATTTTTTTGAGCCAATTGACTTTTTCATCAAAGCCAGACTTTTTATCACTACCTTTAGCACCTGTGCTGCCTTCCTTATAACGCCAATGTGCTGCAACGCCCATTTCTGCATCATCATGCATTTGTTCAGTACGTATCTGAATTTCGACAGATTTTCCTTCAGGCCCTATCACCACCGTATGGATTGATTGATAACCATTGGCTTTGGGTGTCGCTACATAATCATCAAATTCATTATGTAAATGCTGCCAACTGGTATGAACTACACCTAAAGCTCCATAACAATCTTGCAGCTCATCAACGATGATTCGCACAGCTCTAACATCAAAAAGTTGCTCAAAATCGAGTCCTTTTTGCTGCATTTTTTTCCAAATGCTATAGATATGTTTGGGCCTACCGTAAACTGTACCGGTAATTTTTAAATCCTTTAATTGAACAGATAAATTAGTGACAAAATCGAGCATATATTGCTCACGTTCTAATCTTGTCTCATCAAGCTGCTTAGCTATTTTTTTATAAACCTTTGGATGAAGGTAACGAAAAGAAATATCTTCAAGTTCCCATTTTAACTGCCCAATACCTAATCGGTTGGCTAATGGCGCATAAATATTAGCACTCTCTTTTGCAGTTAATACACGGGTTTCTTCATCTGCATCTTTGACTAAACGTAAATTGCAAAGACGTTCGGCAAGTTTAATCACCACAGCTCGAACATCATCGACCATTGCCAGTAGCATTTTACGAATATTATCTACTTGATTAGCCGAAATATTATTCACTAAATTTTTATTAGAAGGATTTTGCTGTAGGGTTTTTATCGCCTCCATTTGCTCTACCCCTTGGCAAAGCACTAAAATTTGTTTATCAAAGTTTTCTTCTACATAAGTCATATCTATGTAGTGATATTGAAGAAGTGGCGTTAAAAACGCCGCACATAATGAGTCACTATCAAGGTTTAATGGCGCAAGAATCTCCACCATTTCTAGCGATTTAGCTTCACACTCAACCCTGTCCTCAAACAAATGCTGATTCTGGGCCCATAAAGACTCTAGAGATTGACATTTACCTGGAGATATATCTAAAGAAGCTAGCCATTGCTCAAAGCTAGTCACTGACATTTGATGTGATTTACGTACCGAAACCATCTTTAATTCCTATCGTTATTTAACGCGAAAACAATACCATAGTTTCAACATGTTTTGTTTGAGAAAACATTTCAATTAATGCTATTTTTTCTATTTTATATCCCTGTGAGATTAGATATTTGGCATCTCTGGCTAACGTTGTTGGTTCGCAACTTACATAGAGTAAACAAGGGACTTTAAATTTAACTAATTGCTCTAATGCCTCAAAAGCTCCAGCCCTTGCAGGATCGAGTAAAACTTTATCAAATTGAATATTTGCCCATGCTTGTGATAACCAATCAGCATTCAAGTCTGCTTGATAAAACTGACAGTTATCAAGTTTGTTATTAATGGCGTTTGTAGCCGCACGATCAACCATGGATTGTATCCCCTCAATACCAATAACTTGTTTAACTTTTTGTGCGAACGAAATACTAAAGTTACCTAAACCACAAAATAGGTCTAGTACCACATCAGTTGCTGTTAATGATAACCAATCCATAGCCTGTTGAACCATTTGTTGGTTCACCTGATGATTAATTTGAATGAAATCTTGGCTGTTAAAAGTTAGCTCAAGTTCATTTAATAATTTATACTTTAACGGTTGTTTTTCAGTTAAAGCCGTAACCTGCTCGCCCTCATCAATCAGTACCTGCCATTGATGAGTTTTTTCTGCAAGTTGCCAAAGTGCTTTATCAGTATCATTCAGTTTTTTCATTTGTCGGATAACGAGGGTGATTTTACCTGTATCTATCACTTCTATATGCCCTACTGACCGACTAGTGACTAGTTGATCTAATACTTTTTTTAGAGCTATGAATATTGAAGAAATGTTCTCAACCAAAACATGACATTGTTTAATTGCCGTTAATTGGTTAGTGCCCTTTTGCCTAAAACCTAAAGTGACATGACCTTGTTTATCGTATTGCACACCTAAACGGGCTTTTCGGCGGTAATGCCAAGGAGTACTAGCGATAGGATTTTGCCAGGGTAATGACTGATTAATTTGATTTCGCTGAAAAAGATCAGCTACTTTTTTCTGCTTAAAAGCTAGGTGTTCAGAAAAGACTAAATGTTGTAAATCACAGCCACCACATAAACGATAATGTTTGCACAGTGGGGAGACCCTGTCTTTACTAGCAGTTGCAATTTCAATAATTTTACCACGTAAATATTTGCTTTTTTGTTCAATAATTTTTACTTTAACGGTTTCTTTTGGCAAAGCTTGGTCAATAAATACCGGTTTATCATTCAGTCGTGCTACACCACAGCCGTTCAGGTCTAGTCGTTCAATTTTTAAATCAACAATTTGACCTACGATTTGCTTTTTTTTATTTGCCTGATAGAAATTCGCCATCTTTATGATTACCAATGATTATATGGATAGTTTTGTGAGGGTATGACATTATAAACTAATAAAGGTAATTTTAACCTTATTCATATGACTAGCAAACTAATTTCCAATTAATCAAAAACCAAAATTTAGTATTTAAGCTCATTATACAATGCATAAAATAAGCCTTAAAGATTGGGTCATACTACTGACCATTTTACCTACTACATTGATCAGTTTAGCGATTGCAGGATATTTTTCTTACAGTCGGTATATTGAGCTCAATGATTTTTTAACTTTACGTTCTCAAAGTATTATTGAGCCAGTTGCTATCGCAAGTGTCGACCCTATCATTAACAAAAACAGGGCGAAATTAAGGCAACTAATCGGTTTTGCACACCGCAATCATGCCAATATAGTCAAAAGCATTACTGTCTTCACTACCGATAACCAAGTATTAGTCACCAGTGCTTATCATGGCGATACTAACTTAATGAGACTAAAAGCAGGTGAGAGCATTCCACATCATACTGCTACTGAAGCATTAGCAGATTATTATATTTTTCGAACACCCATTATCAATGAACATAACCCCGATCAAAATGGCTCTTTGGAGAGTCATCAAATGATTGTCGGTTATATTGCAATGCAAATTGATAAAAATAAAATCAAATATAACCAACAAAGTCAGATGATTGTCGCATTTACCATTGTTGTTTTTGGCTCTTTAATTAGTGCTTTATTTTCAATACGCTTGATCAAAAATGTTACTCGCCCCGTCAGTACTATGGTGCAAGCGGTAGATCGGATAAGAGAAGGTAAATTAGAGAGTCGAGTCAGTGGCCAACTGATAGGCGAGTTAAACTTTTTAAAAAATGGTATCAATGCCATGGCACAGTCCCTAGGTGATTATCATGATGAAATGCAACGCAGTATAGATCAGGCAACCATAGACCTACGTGAAAGCCTAGAGCAGTTTGAAATTCAGAACGTTGAATTAGACATATCAAAGCGTAAGGCCCAAGATGCCAACCGCGTTAAATCAGAATTTTTAGCCAATATGAGTCATGAATTAAGAACCCCTTTAAATGGTGTAATTGGTTTTACTCGACAAGTATTGAAGACACCATTAAGTGAAACCCAGCGTGATTACTTACAAACGATTGAACGCTCTGCAAATAACTTACTCGCCATTATTAATGACATCTTAGATTTCTCTAAACTTGATGCGGGAAAAATGGTTATTGAAAAAGTACCATTCACATTAAGAGAGTCGATAGAAGAAACCCTGACATTGTTGGCGCCAATATCGCAAAAAAGAAATATTGAGCTATCTCTTCGCATTGCCCCACAATTAGCTGATTCATTAATTGGTGATGCCATGCGAATAAAGCAGGTAATAATCAATTTAGCGAATAATGCCATCAAGTTTACTGAAAAAGGCTCGGTCACTATCGATGTTGAAGGCGAAACATCTGACTCACACACTGCGATAATTAAAGTCACCATTACTGATACTGGTATTGGCATGAACGCAGAACAACAAAAGACCATTTTTGAAGCTTTTGGCCAAGCAGATAAAAGTGTTACTCGCTTATATGGAGGTACAGGTCTTGGTTTAGTTATATCACAACGACTGGCCAGCGAAATGCACGGAGATATTGGTTTCATCTCAGAAGAAAATCGAGGTTCAACTTTTTGGTTTACTTTCCAATGTGAAGTTAATCCGATCCCTATTGAAGCACCACTTGATACTAAAGCGCTGTTTGGAAAAAGTATTCTTTACTATGAGCCATTAACTCACTCTCGAATTGGAACAAGTGAGCTAATGGAAGCTTGGCAAATGCAAGTAACACCAGTACATAGTCTAGAAAAGCTTAGTAATGCTTTATCTCAAAATCAAAAATTCGACTTTGCATTAATTGGACATGCAGTAACACCTACAGAAATTAATGACTTAAAAGAATTAATTAGTTCAATTAAACCGCATATACCTTCAATACATTTGGCCATCAATTCAAATTCACCTAGCCTTCAAGAAGCATTGTTAGCCAGTGGTGCTTTAAGCTGTTTGAGTAAGCCTATAACGCCTTCAAGGCTTAGTAGAGTATTACAACCCCAACGTAATGTAATCACCCATTACTCTCCTGAACTTCCGACTGCCAGGGTGCCAATTAAAGTACTCGCGGTTGATGATAATGAAGCTAATCTGAAATTAATAAAAGCATTGTTATTAGAGCAGGTGGCGGAAGTTACAACAGCAACTAATGGTAAAGAAGCGGTTTATTTTTGCCAAAATGAAATGTTTGCCTTGATATTTATGGATATTCAAATGCCAATTATGGATGGGGTTACCGCTTTAAAAACAATTAAAGCTCATACATTTAATAATACTACCCCAATGGTGGCAGTAACAGCACATGCATTGACCGGGGAGAAAGAAAAACTATTGCAAGAAGGTTTTGATGGTTATATAACCAAGCCCATTGATGAGACTATGCTACGACACAGTATTTATGAATATTGTGATTTAGATTTATTTATTCCTTCAACTCACAATCAAGCTAGCAGTTTTCAAGAAAAAACTGAGCTTAGTTCCAAGCAAGCTGATACAACCGGGAATAAAGAGTCTAACGATGTAATTGATTGGGCTTTGGCCTTAAAACGAACAGGTAATAAAACTGAACTAGCCAAAGATATGTTAGATGGTCTTGTCAAAAGTTTGCCTGAAACAAAGCAATATATCTCTGATGCACTGACAAGCCAAGATATCGATCAAATTAAAACATTGATTCATAAATTAAATGGGGCATGCTGTTATACAGGAGTACCTAGCCTAGGAAGAATAACACATCACATAGAAACTCAGTTAAAACTAGATTATTCGCTGGACGATTTAGAGCCTGAATTTTTTGAGTTTTTTGAACATTTAGATAATGTAATGTCGCAAGCGCCTAAGTTTTTGGCTACTGCTACATCTTAAAGAAAACCACTGCGGCTTGCATTATTTAATGGGTGTAAAAAGGAGTAGGCTAACGCTATCTAATAGTTATACTAGGTGAGGTATTTATTTCACCATCTTCTGAAATAACCGCAACACCATCATTGCAAACAAGAACAGCTAAACTTCTACCTTTTTCTTTACGAATAAACTTAAGTTCGTAACCAAATTTCCCTAAACTGCTGGCTGAAAACTTTTGGGCTAATGATAGTTCAGACCACCACACAGACTGCTCTGGTGACTCGGTTCTTCTTTCTACTAACGATTTAGTATTAGAGCGCTCAATCGACGGCATGGCTCAATCCTATGATTATAATTACAACACAGATGTTTCGAGTATAGTTGAACTTTGACTATAAATACAAGAAAATGCTTATTTTTTAATCTATGGATTAAATAACAACAAACTAGCAGCATTAGAGGAATAGAAAATGAAAACTTACTGATTCAATTAGTCAGTTCTGTTTAATATTCCCTAAGATAGCTGAATATTATTAGTTAATCCCCCTTGCTTCTAACATTAAACGTTTCATGTCTCTGATTGCTTTATCTAAGCCATCGATCGCTGCCCTAGCAATGATTGCATGACCAATATTTAACTCTATTATCTCTTCAATGGCTGCAACAGGTTTAACATTAAAATAATTCAATCCATGGCCGGCATTCACTTTCAACCCTTGGGCATGAGCATATTTAATGCCTTGTCGCAAATGCTCCAGTTCCACTTGTTGCTGCTCTTCTGTTAAAGCATCAGCATATTTACCGGTATGAATTTCGATATAAGTTGCTTTAGTTTTCACCGCGGCGTCTATTTGTGCCTTATCAGCATCAATAAATAAACTTGTTTGCGTGCCAACTGCAGCAAGTTTTTCTACAGCATCGGTAATTTTATCTAACTGGCCTATAATATCTAAGCCACCTTCGGTAGTAAGCTCTTCCCTTTTTTCAGGAACTAAACAACAAAAGACTGGCTTAACTTCACAAGCAATTGCAATCATCTCATCGGTAACCGCCATTTCCAAGTTCATGCGTGTCTGTAAAGTTTCTTTCAATAGGTAGATGTCTCTGTCTTGGATGTGCCGTCTATCTTCACGAAGATGCACAGTAATACCATCAGCACCGGCATGCTCAGCGACAGAGGCAGCATAAACAGGATCGGGATAGTTAGTGCCACGAGCTTGACGCAAAGTAGCAATATGATCAACGTTAACGCCTAATAATATATCTTTCATAACCGGTCTCATCTTGCAATCAGAAACTTTTATTTCTGTTTAGTGAATAATTTTCGACTGTTTAGCGGCTTACCATCAAGTAGGCCATTAAAAATATGTCTCATTAATAGCTTATTGCTATGTAAAACATCAGCATCACTTAAGTGTTGCTGACCAATAGCTTGTAAATGTTCTTTTTTAAACAGGGGTAGTCTTAACTTTTCAGTATTCGGAATAAATCCTTCTTCAGGTACATAATAAAAGCTTTTGGCTGCTTGTTCAAAAACGGGAGAAAAGTCGAGAGAAAACCCAAGTTCATCTAATAAGTCTAATTCAAACTTTCGTAATATAGGCTCTATTGGCTGCTTTTGGGATAGTAAAGATAAACTTAATTGATAGTTATTAAATAAATCAGGGCAAGTGTTCATCTCACCGAGCAACCTGACCAGTAATTCGTTTAAATAAAATCCACTGTATAAATGGTTTCCCTTAAGCAAATACGATTTTTCTGAAACCTCAATTCGACTCAGGTTCTTTAATTGATTTCTCCCTTTCAATAATACATTTAGCGGACAAAAAGGCTGTAACAAACCTTTTTTATTTGATTTATTAGTTTTACCTGAATAGACAATCGCTGAAACTTTTCCATCATCTTTGGTTAACAGCTCAACAATTTGTTGGTGCTCTCGATAAGGTCTACTATGCAGGACAAAAGCTAGTTGTTCAATCGGTTCCATAAGAATGACTTTGAAAATTATCCGGAGTATTCATCGCCATAACCTAAACTGCGCAAAGCTCGTTCATCATCAGCCCAGCCAGATTTAACTTTCACCCAAGTTTCTAAAAATACTTTTTGATCAAATAAAGCTTCCATGTCTCTTCTTGCTTCTATGCCAATAGTTTTTAATCGTTCACCTTTATTACCAATAACCATACGCTTTTGACTTTCACGTTCAATTAAAATTAAGGCGTTAATATGTAAAATACCTTTGGCATCAACTTTAAATTGTTCAATCTCCACCGTTGTTGAATAAGGCAGTTCATCACCCGTAAAACGAATTATTTTTTCTCTAATAATCTCTGAAGCCATAAAACGACTTGAACGATCCGTTATATAATCTTCAGGAAACCAAAAATCACCTTCGGGTAAGGCAGCAAAACAAATATCATGGATTTTATCAACGTTATAACCTTTGCTTGCTGAAATTGGAATAATTTCCTGAAAATCATACTTTTGAGCTAAGATTTGTAAATGAGGTAGTAAAGCTTCCTTGTCTTGTACATTATCAACTTTATTTATTGCCAATACACAAGGGACATTAATTTGTTGTATTTTTTTTAACACCATCTCGTCGTCATCTGTCCAGTGTGTTCCTTCAACAAGAAACAATACTAAACCAACTTCTGCAATAGAACTGCTCGCAGCACGATTCATCAAGCGATTGATTGCACGTTTTTCATCTAAATGTAGACCGGGTGTATCAACAAGAATGGCTTGATTATTTTCTTCGGTCAAAATACCTAAAATACGATGTCTGGTAGTTTGAGGTTTTTTTGATGTAATACTAATCTTTTGACCTAACAAACTATTAAGTAAAGTTGATTTACCGACATTGGGTCGGCCAACAATAGCAATTAAACCACAATGTTTCTTTTGATCTTGATTTGTTGAACTATTTGCCATTTTCAATTATTTCCAAAACTTGTTGTGCAGCCGCTTGTTCTGCTTTACGTCTGCTAGTACCTTTGCTTATCACTTCTTTTTTAATAACTTTCGTTGTACAGCGTACTGTAAACTCTTGGTTATGTGACTGACCGGAAGTATGGATAACCTCATATTGAGGTAAATCTATTTTTCGACCTTGTAAAAACTCTTGTAACCGTGTCTTGGGATCTTTATGAACATTACCCGGCTTGATATTGGATAGTCTTGAAGTAAACCAAGCTAAAATCAACTTTTTACAAGTATCCATATTCGAGTCTATATACACAGCGCCAATTATCGACTCAATCGCATCTTCAAGTATAGACTCTCGACGATGGCCGCCACTTTTTAATTCACCGGGACCAAGAATCAGGTGTTCACCTAAAGAAAAGTCTTTTCCTAGTTCAGCTAAAGTGACCCCTTTAACTAAGCTTGAGCGCATACGTGTTAGATCGCCTTCATCTTGTGCTGGAAAGCGTTCAAATAATTCTTCAGCAATAACAAAGCCTAAAATAGAATCACCTAAAAACTCCAAACGCTCGTTATGATCTCCTTTAGCACTTCTATGTGTTAAAGCTTGAATAAGTAAATCTTGATTATTAAAACTATAGCCGAGCCGTTTAGCTAATCTAGCAATAGCTTGTGTATTGTTTTTGATCATCTAATGAATAGCACCTATACGACTTAAACGAACGCCAGTAGGAACCCAATGAGGCAACCAATCACTTTCAACACGGTCAAAATCAAAGCTCATCCATATAGCAACCGCTTCACCCACTAAATTCTCTTCTGGTACAAAGCCCCAGTAACGACCATCAAGTGAGTTATCACGGTTATCACCCATGACAAAGTATTGACCTTTAGGAACAATGAACTCATCACGCTGAGTACCAGCTTGTGTAAAGTAATTACCTGTGCGGGGAGGGATCTGATTATCAATTAAAATATCATGAGTTTTATTGGGCATTTCTGAAGTGTAACGAGTTAAAGGTCTTTGATGATTAACATACTCACCATTTTTTTGAAAATTTTGTATTACTTGCACAAAATCAGGACATTTATCATCAGTAGGTAGGCACACAGCTTTAATATAAAGTGATTTATTACGATATATAATACGTTCACCGGGTAAGCCTATCACTCGCTTGATATAATCAATTTGAGGATCATTTGGGTATTTAAAAACCACCACATCACCACGTTCAGGTAGCCCGACATCAAAAAATTTGTTGCGGACTACGGGATCTCGTAAACCATAATTAAACTTATTAACCAAAATAAAATCACCATCTAGAAGTGTCGGCATCATTGAGCCTGATGGAATTTGGAACGGTTCATATAAAAATGAGCGGAGAATTAAGACAAAAGCTATCACTGGAAATACCTGAACTGAGGTATCAACCATTGCCGAAGGCTCTAATAAAGTAGCTACAGTTTCCTTTGTCAAAGGTTCTGCACACTGGTTTTGTGCGTCGTCAACTTTAAGTTGACGTTGACCAGCGAGGTAAAACTTATCAGCTAGCCAAACAATGCCAGTGGCTATAGTGATAAAAACTAAAAATATCGAAAAATAAACGGCCATAACTTCCCTAAAAATTTTGAACTTGTAACAAAAACTTAACTTGCGAACTTAGCTTTCTAATATTAGCTATCTAACTTCAATACGGCTAAAAATGCTTCTTGTGGAACTTCAACGTTACCCACTTGCTTCATACGCTTTTTACCGTCTTTTTGTTTCTGCAATAATTTCTTTTTACGACTAATATCGCCGCCATAACATTTTGCAGTTACATTCTTACGTAATTGTTTAACAGTTGTTCGCGCAATGACGTTGTTGCCAATTGCCGCTTGAATGGCAATATCAAACATTTGACGATGAATAAGTTCTTTTAGTTTATCAACTAATAATCGTCCACGTGATACAGAATTGTTTCTATGTGTGATCATCGCCAAAGCATCAACTCGATCGCCATTGATCATTACATCTACCCTGACCATATCAGCAACTGCAAATCGGACAAAATGATAATCTAATGAAGCGTATCCTCTGCTCGTTGATTTAAGCTTATCAAAGAAATCCATCACCACTTCAGCCATTGGTAATTCATAAGTTACTGCAACTTGATTACCGTGATAAATGATATCTTTTTGAATTCCCCGCTTTTGAATACATAGGGTAATAACATTACCTAAATACTCTTGGGGTACTAGAATATTAGCTTGAACAATCGGTTCACGAATTTCAGCAATATTATTGATTGCGGGTAAGTCAGAAGGGTTATCTATCGATAATACCTCACCATTATTACAAACAATTTCATAATTAACCGTAGGCGCTGTAGTAATTAAATCAAGATCATACTCACGAGCAAGTCGTTCTTGAATAATCTCCATGTGTAACATACCAAGGAAACCAATACGGAAACCAAAACCTAAGGCAGATGAATTCTCAGGCTCAAAAAATAAAGAGGCATCATTAAGACTTAATTTATTCAGTGCATCTCGAAAGTTTTCATAATCATCAGAACTTATTGGGAAGATACCCGCATATACTTGAGGTTGGGCTTTAGCAAAACCTTCTAAAGGCTCTTTAGCTTCTTTTTTCGAAATAGTAATAGTATCACCTACTGGTGCACCATGGATTTCTTTAATGCCAGCGATAACAAAACCCACTTCACCGGCTCCTAAAATACCGGTATCAGTTTGTTTAGGAGTAAAAATACCGACTTTATCAACTTGGTGAACTTGTCCAGTAGACATCACCAACATTTTATCGCCTTTTTTAATTTCACCATTCATAACACGAATAAGTGAAACGACACCTTGATAGTTATCAAACCATGAATCAACAATCAAGGCTTGTAATGGTGCATCTCGGTCACCTTTAGGTGCCGGGATATTTTTAACAATTGTCTCTAAAACATCTTCAATGCCAAGTCCCGTTTTTGCCGAACAAGTCACCGCATCGGTAGCATCAATACCAATAATATGTTCAATTTCTTCGCTTACACGGTCAGGATCAGCTTGTGGTAGATCTATTTTATTTAAAATAGGAATGACTTCCAGATCCATTTCAATAGCGGTATAACAATTGGCTACAGTTTGAGCTTCAACCCCCTGACCTGCATCAACAACTAGCAAAGCGCCTTCACACGAAGCTAACGAACGTGAAACTTCATATGAAAAATCAACATGACCTGGTGTATCGATAAAGTTTAACTGGTATGTTTCACCGTTTTTAGCTACATAGTCCAAAGTTACACTTTGTGCTTTGATGGTAATACCACGCTCGCGCTCTATATCCATAGAGTCTAGTACTTGAGCTTCCATTTCTCGGGCTTGTAAACCACCGCAATGTTGTATCAAACGATCGGAAAGAGTAGATTTACCATGATCAATGTGAGCAATGATCGAGAAATTTCGAATATTTTTCATAAATAGAAAGTCAAATATAGGCTGATAAAATAATTAATGGCGAGATTTTAGCTAATTTAGGGCGCTGGGGCTATCTTTATTAATTTTTCTCTAGTCGATGGCAGTAATTTTTATCGCTTTAGTTTGAATACGAAGAATTTTTGGCATTAATGCAGAAATGTATTTAGACCGGGTTTGCCAAAACTTAGCTAATCGATGCCCTAAGTAGCCCCCTAAACAACCAAGAAACACACCAAAAAGTTCACTTGGCAATATCCCTTGCTGAATCAAATACTGACCTAGCCCAGAGAATATTATCAAACCTAATAATGGCCATAAATAGACCTGCCAAGCGACTTGTAACATTCCTTTTTCTGATAATCCTAAAACAATGATATCGCCAATTTTCACAGGGAGTTGAGTAATTAACTTAACGTTCAATTGTTTTTGTGGAATTGCCTTTGATACTTGGCCACTTCCACAACTATCAATTTGTTTACAGCTACTGCATGTCGACTTTATCTGACTTTGAACAGTAACTGTTGAATATCCTTCCTCTGATGAAGTATCATTAATTGCAATAACTGTGGCTAGTTCTTCCATCATAATAGTTTTATTTTAAACGAATAGAGTCAGCAATGGCTTTTGCTGTAGCTGAAGGAATTTTACCAACAATACTTACTTCAAAACCATTATTTACTTGGTTCAGTACCAGTGTAGCCCCATCCATAACATATTCAACATCCCTTTGTTTATCTCTGCTAGTACCAACATAAACAGATACATCGACCAAACCATCACTAAATAAAACAAACTCTACGGGTTGTTTTGTTGCAAGGATTCGGTGACGATTAGATTTGACTTGCTTGAACCCCGAAGGTAACCAATTCACTTTCCAATTTAGTTCTTGATCTTGGTAACTAGTAACATCACCAATGACGGAGGGTAATTCAGCGACTTGTAACTGCTGAAGTGTATCAACTAATTTATCTGTAATTTCTAAGTGTGTAAACTGTATTTGTTCAAGCAGTTGACCTTTACGGGATATAATTGCCATTTTTAACAACAAGCCAGACTCTTGATCTAACCAGAGCCAATAACCAAATCGGTCCTGTTCTTTAGCGACAATTCTAATCAGCTGAGCGACCCGCCCCAAAATTCGACTGCGACCAACAGAAATAAATTCATAACTTGATGCTAGTGATGCAATATCACCACTAAAAATAGCAGGAATAGGCCCGCTAATTTGTTCAGAATAAACCGAGTAAGGTGGAACTTCAGGTTCAATATAACTAATCACACTTCCTTTGCGTAAAATATCACGTCGTGGACCATTAAGTGTGGCAAAAATTTCCAATTCCATGTCATTTTCATCAATGCCATGAAACCAGTGATAGGGTTCCGCTTGATTGTTTTTAACCACAACAAAAGAAGTATTGAAATTAATTTCTTTTAGGGCACGAGAAAGACGTTCGAGCCATAATGTAGCTGAAATAGGAGGTGTATTTTTGGAATCGCTTTTAGAAGGGGTCGCTGGAGCAGTTTCAACAGCTACTGCTGAAAAGTTTATACTTAACAGCAGTAATAAAAAACTTAATTTTTTCATTTAGGCGAGTCTTCAACCTTTTTTGTTGATAAAGTGGCTGGGGCGATATTACGAGGAACACTAAATTTTATTTGTTGATGATGATCAGACAAAAGCGCTTGAAAACGTTTTTGTTGTTCAATATAAGCTTGTTTTTGAGATAATCGTGTATTTGATTGAGTATTAAAGCTCACTGGGGAAGCAAAACCTGCTAACGGCGTAGTTTGTGCAACTTGACTTGGCATAATAACATCGTTTTGAGCAACATTTTGTTGTACACCTAAAATCATCAACCCTGCAGCAGAAGCTGCAATGGCAACTTGGCCAAACGGCTTAGAGAATTGTACAATTTTAGCTTTAATATCTCGATATAAAGTAGATTTTCTTGGTGCTAAAACGGTTGGCTCTTCTGCTATTGATTGGGCAATTTGAGCAGACAAATCTAATGATATTTCTGATGGAAGTTCATCCCGCAGTACATCACCAATTAAATGATAACGACTCCAAGTTTCAGAAAGTGCGTTATCACTATTTAGTTGTTCAAATAATGCTTCGTTTTGCGTATTGCTATCACGAAAATTATCGACAAGTGATGATACCTTTTCCAACTTACTTTCACTCATATTTAAACCTTAAACTTTAAATTATTGGTAAATTTGTTATTTTTGAAGTTACTGCCTAGCTCAAATTCAAAAATACTATTTTTTAACCTTGCAATAGTGGCCTTATTTTTTTCTCAATAGCGTCACGAGCTCTAAAAATTCTAGAACGTACGGTACCAACAGGACAATCCATGATAACTGCTATTTCTTCATAACTTAACCCTTCGATTTCCCTAAAGTTTATCGCTATGCGCAAATCTTCCGGTAATTGCTCCATGGTATTAAATACTGCTTTCTTAATTTCTTGGGTAAGCAATATTTTCTCAGGGGAAGCATTTTCCCTGAGGGCCTCACCACTGTCGTAAAACTCAGCATCTTCTATATCAATATCAGTTCCAGGGGGTTTTCGCCCTAAAGCTACTGAATGATTTTTCGCACAGTTAACAGCAATGCGATATAACCAAGTGTAAAATGCACTATCACCTCTAAAAGTCGCTAAAGCACGATAAGCTTTAATAAAAGCTTCTTGTACTAAATCAGGTACATCACTTTGATTTCTAACATAACGGGATACTAAACTTGCCACTTTATGTTGGTACTTTGTCACGAGCAGGTTGTAAGCGTTTTTGTCTCCACGTTGCACCCGCTCAACCAATTCCTGGTCAACGTTCTGTTCGCTCATTTGAGCCATTTCTCCTAACTACACTCTTAACTAATTTCCACTTCTGTTCAAATCAAGCAACAGTAAACGCATCAAGTAAGACTACACATTTAATAATAAGTTCTAATTATTTTGATATTTAATGAAAATAATTTGAAATTATTCTGATTATCACCTTTTTATCGCTGTTCGGTTAAGCCAATAAACGGTAATATCACTCTATAGCGTATAGAGTACCTTAAAATCCAACATATATGAATCAACAATACAATTGTGATGTGTTAATTATCGGCAGCGGTGCTGCTGGTTTAACTCTCGCTTTACATTTAGCAAAAAATTCAGACGTCATTATTCTAAGTAAGGGATTAATGAACGAAGGCTCCACTTTTTACGCACAAGGTGGAATTGCAGCAGTTTTTGATGAGAATGACAGTATTGATTCTCATATATCAGACACACTTATTGCAGGAGCCGGTTTATGTGATATTGACGCTGTTAGGTATACCGCTGAAAATGCCAAACCTTGTTTAGAGTGGCTTATCGAACAAGGTGTAGTATTTGATCAAGAAATAGGTAGTTCCAATTATCATTTAACCCGTGAAGGAGGCCACAGTCATAGACGAATTCTTCATGCTGCCGATGCAACCGGCCAAGCAATTCAAACCACACTCATTGAGCGAGTAAAGCAACATAAAAAAATCACCTTGCTTGAACGATTTAACGCCATTGATCTTATTTGTCAGCCCAAAAAATCGATAACGGCTTCACAAGAAAAGTTTTGTATCGGCGCTTACATTTGGAATAGATCAAGTGAACAAGTGGAGAGTATACAAGCTAAAAAAACCATATTGGCTACAGGTGGTGCGAGTAAGGTTTATCAATATACATCAAATCCAGATGTCGCAAGTGGTGATGGTATTGCTATGGCATGGCGTGCAGGTTGCCGAGTTGCCAATATGGAATTTAACCAATTTCATCCTACGTGTTTATTTCATGCCGATGCCGGTACCTTTTTATTAACAGAAGCACTTCGTGGTGAAGGTGCGATATTAAGACGACCTGATGGTAGCCGCTTTATGCCGGAATTTGACGACCGAGCTGAACTTGCCCCACGAGATATCGTTGCCAGAGCTATTGATTTTGAAATGAAGCGTTTAGGCGCTGATTGTATGTATTTAGATATCAGCCATAAAGATAAAGATTTTATAAAAAGTCACTTTCCAACGATTTATGAAAAGACATTATCTTTAGGGATCGACATGACAATACAAGCGATACCTGTGGTACCTGCTGCACATTACACTTGCGGCGGTGTTATGATCAACAGCCACGGTAAAACTGACATTGATAACTTATATGCCATTGGTGAAGTCTCATATACCGGGCTGCATGGCGCAAACCGTCTTGCCAGTAACTCGTTATTGGAATGTTTGGTTTTTGCTCGTGCTGCTGCAATCGAAATAGCAGGATGCATTGATCATTCATTGCCCTATCAAACATTACCTAAATGGGATGAAAGTCGTGTAACCGACTCTGACGAAGAAGTCGTTATTCAGCATAACTGGCACGAGCTAAGGTTATTTATGTGGGATTTTGTCGGTATCGTACGAACCACCAAAAGACTAGAACGCGCTTTACATCGAGTAGAACTACTCCAGAGTGAAATTGATGAATATTATCGTCACTTTAAAGTCAGTAATAACCTGCTTGAATTGAGAAATTTAGTACAAGTGGCAGAGCTCATCATTAATAGTGCGTTAAATCGAAAAGAAAGTAGAGGTTTGCACTACACATTAGATTATCCAGAAACGGATAAAGAAGCTAAGGTTACAATTTTAACGCCATAATCACCCTTCTTAACCTTGAATAGTCGGCTGAAGATAAACTGTCTTTGAAAATAAACTTTGCTTGCAAATTATCAGGACTTTGTAGCGAAGAATAAACCAGCCAACAACCTAGAAAACTCACCCTTGATAATGGTGACAATTGAAAACCTTCTGGCTTTTCTTGGTCATTGTCAAACTGAAAATCACCTGATAATGTTATGGTAAATTGTTCTGTCTTTTTATTTTTAATCAAGTATTTGATCAGGAAATTATCACCATATTTCAATAGAGAAATACAAATAAACACCATTAAACTAAAGCTTGCCAGCGGATACAAATTAACACTGAGATAAAAAAGAGGGGCAGCAATGAAAAGATAGGCCGTTGCGCTATAACAGATGATTTTATAGCGCGAAGGGATTATTCTTATCTCAAACTTTGACGCGATTGAGTATAAATTGCACCATGGTTTTAAGTTCTTCGTCTTCACAAACTTTATGTCCCATAAACCAAGCAAATAATTCAGGGTCTTGCTCTTCAAGCAATCGTTCGAATACTACTTTATCTTTTTCAGTTAATAAGTCATAAGCTTCTTCGACAAATGGCATAAATAAAACATCTAATTCTAACATGCCTCTACGACAGGCCCACCTCAATCGTGGTTTATTGTCTTTTAAAGCACTTGACGGTGCAGCACTTTGCGATTGAGAAACTGAAGTTTGAATTGTCATAAATAACTACTTAAGATTAAAACTAGTGCCATTGTAACCATTTCGCTAATAAAATCGCACTTTTTTAATAACATTTATCTGACAAAATCTTGAGTTTTTAAAAACTGCCCTCATTATTATAGGCAACAAACATCACAATAAATAACGTTATGCCTATAAAAACCATTGATTCAACTCGCGACGTTGCACAACTTCCTTCAACTTATGCTATCTCACTAACTGACTACAGCGCTATTTCGCTATCAGGAGAAGAACAGAGTAAATATTTACAGGGTCAAGTCACTTGCGATGTTAATGCCCTTAATAATAACAGTTTAAGTCACGGTGCTCATTGCGATGCAAAAGGTAAAGTACTTTCTGTTTTTCGTTTAATCAATCGAGATAATGAACATTTATTATTGCAACCTAAAAATAGTGTTGCAGCTTCATTATCTGCACTGCAAAAATTTGCTGTGTTTGCCAAAGTTGCTATCAAAGAAACAACACAACTAAGCTTTTTTGCACTTGTGGGCAATCAAGCAAATGAACTGTTACAAAAAGAATTTAAGAGTGTTCCTGATAGTTTAACCCCAGTAATTCAATCAGGTACAACAACTTTAGTTTATCTAGCTGGCAAACAAGAACGATATTTAATTATTGATGAACCCCTTGCGGCTGAAAAACTAATTAATAGTTTCAATTTAAAACTGTATGATCATGCTCTTTGGGATTTAACTGAGATACAGGAAGGTTTTCCTATTTTATCTCAAGCAACTGTAGAGCACTACGTGCCACAAATGCTAAATTTACAGGCCATTAATGGTATTAGTTTTACAAAAGGCTGTTATTTAGGACAAGAGACTGTCGCCCGTATGCAATATCTCGGAAAAAATAAACGGGCGTTATTTTCTCTAGTTTCAGAAAACAATGAGCTTATTCAAGTCGAAACAATTTGTGCTGGTGATATTATTGAGAAACAACTCGGTGAAAATTGGCGAAAAGCTGGCGATATTTTAGCCTCCTATACATCTGAAACACAAACGTATCTTCAAGCGGTATTGGCTAATGATGTTGACACTAACACGGTATTCCGCCTAAAAAAGCAACCTGAGCTTTTGTTCAAACTGACTGCATTACCCTATACAATTAACCAAGAAGACTAAACCTTATGAAAATTTCTAATAATAAAGTTGTTGTCATGCATTACGCTGTTTCAGATAGCGAAGATACTTTAATTGACAGCTCATATGATGATAAGCCACTTGCCGTTATTCATGGGACTGGTTATTTAATTCCAGGGCTAGAGGATGCTTTAATTGACCATCAAGTTGGTGATAAATTTGAAGTCGAAGTTTGTGCAGAAAAAGCTTACGGTGACAGACATGATGATTATGTACAAACTGTTCCTAAGACTCTTTTTGCCGGCATTGACGATTTGGCCCTTGGCTCACAACTGCGCGCAACGACTGATGACGGAGAACAAACCGTTATTGTAATAGATGTTCAAGATGATGAAATTACCGTTGATGGCAATCACCCATTAGCAGGGATAGATCTAAAGTTTGACGTTGAAATTCTTGAAATTCGTGACGCCACTGAAGAAGAATTAGCACATGGCCATGTACATGCCGAAGGCGGTTGTGGCCACGACCACTAGTTAATCTGAGATAAGTCTTTTCAATAAGTCTTAATAAAGAGAAAAGCCGATGTTAACATCGGCTTTTTTTGTGCGCTTTTTGTGATGACACTTGATATTAATTAAAAGATAAAATGTTCTGAGTCTAAGTCCATCATTGAACTTGCACCGTTTTCAAGACAACTAGCATGTCCGTGTGCACGTGGTAATATCCGCTGAAAGTAAAAGCGTGCTGTCTTAATTTTAGCTTGATAAAAGTCTTTTTCATTATCACTAATCGCTAACTTTTCTTGAGCCACCTTGGCCATTTTAGCCCAGAAATAAGCCAGTGTTACGTAACCAGAATACATTAAATAGTCAACTGAAGCGGCACCAATTTCATCGGGGTTCTGCATCGCTTTAACGCCAATTTCTTGAGTCATTTTTTGCCATTGAGCTGAGAAGGTCATAATAGGCGTAATAAACTCAGCCATTGCTTCATCAGCCATGTTCGCTTGGCAAAAAGCAGCGACTTCTCCAGCAAAAGGTTTCAAAATTTCACCTTTAGTGCCTAAAATTTTACGTCCTAGTAAATCAAGGGCCTGAATACCGGTAGTGCCTTCATATAAACAACTAATCTTAGTATCACGCATTAGTTGTTCCATGCCCCACTCTTTAATAAAACCATGACCACCAAAAATTTGCACGCCATGACTAGTACATTCAAGGCCAATCTCAGTTAAGAAAGCCTTAGCAATGGGTGTTAACAAGGCTAGTTTTGCTTCAGAGTCAGCTTTTTTAGCGACATCTTTTTCAACATGATCAATATCAACTAACTGGGCTAAATAAGCAATTAATGCCCGACCGCCTTCAGCAATCGATTTTTGAGTCAGTAACATACGGCGAACATCAGGGTGAACAATGATAGGATCAGCTGGGCCATCAGGATTTTTCACACCTGATAGTGAACGCATTTGCAAGCGATCTTGAGCATAAGCTATAGATCCTTGAAAAGAAGCATCAGCAGCGGCAACACCTTCATTAGCGACACCTAAGCGCGCAGCATTCATAAAAGTAAACATGCAATGCAGTCCGCGATTTTCGACACCAATTAAATAACCTTTGGCACTATCAAAGTTAATTACACAGGTTGCATTAGCATTTATACCCATTTTATGTTCAATGGAGCCACAGGTAACAGCGTTTCTGTCAGCAATATTACCATCATCAGTCACGTTAAATTTAGGAACAATAAATAACGAAATACCTTTACTGCCTTCGGGCGCCCTGGGAGTTCTAGCAATAACGATATGGAGTATATTGTCAGATAAGTCATGCTCACCTGCAGAAATAAAGATTTTAGTTCCAGTGATCGAGTAACTACCATCATCATTGGGCTCTGCTTTAGTGCGCAACATGCCTAAATCGGTACCACAATGAGGTTCGGTTAAACACATTGTGCCTGTCCATGTGCCTTCAACCAGTTTAGGCATAAACATTTGTTTTTGCTGATCACTGCCATGAGCTTCAACTGTCGCTAATGCACCATGACTTAGACCTGGGTACATTGCAAAGCTGTGATTGGCAGCTGACATAAACTCACCAATGGCGGTATTTAATGAATGTGGTAGTCCTTGACCG
>JALJPB010000043.1 GCA_022969175.1 Colwellia sp.
CAGTCGCTTTAATCGTAAGCATTAACATTTTTGGACCAAAACCAAGTTTTAAACAAAGCCAATTGAGCGGATATAAAATTAAATAGATCAGTGCGGCGTTAATCCAATATACGGGTTTTGAGAATTTTCGGTGTATTGTAGGAAGTTCGATGTTATGCATACTAAGAATACCTTGTTTCAATGAAAACACTTTGGGACAAAAGTAAGTATGGACGAGAAGAGTTCCGTTGCAAAATAAAAGTCTCTCCTTACTAAATATATAACGCACCCTAGCAAAAATACCTAGATGTAGCAATGATATAGCGATTCGAAATATTTAGGCATGCTAACCTTAAACTCGAGTCTTGACATATAATGGGCATAAAAAAACCGCCAGATGGCGGTTTCTTTCATTTATAGTTTTTAGTTACTAAATTATTTTGCTTTGCGACGTGATGCGCCAGCGAATCCTAGTAAACCTAAACCTAATATTGCAATAGATGTTGGCTCTGGCACTGAGTAATAGATAGAACCATCATGATTTGTTAAACCTAAATCATATGATGTAGCTCCGTCATAACCAGCTGGGTTAAAAAGTAATGCAGCTATAGGTGCTGGAGTCCCTGGACGGGTATGTGCATTTTGAAAGATATCTCCAAATACAGGATTACCTGTTCCGATAGTAGTTCCAAAAGAATCCCCAGTTAGGTCTGCATAAAAATAATCTGTAGTGACAGATGATACGCTTGCATCGTATAAAATACTGGTTCCTAAATTCGCAGAATCAGTTATAGAATAAGTATGTAGCGCTACCATGCTATCCCATACACCATCTTTTGTTGAAGAATATAAAGTGAAAAGGCTTATATCACCAGAAGTATACTTAAATCCTCCACCAGCTTGCCATGTTCCAACAAAATTATCTAATGAAAGACCCATAACCCATTCGTCATCCAAACCATATGTAGACGGAAATCCTCCAGGAGTAGAGCCAGTTACATAATTCCAGTCAATGGCATCTTTACTAAGCGCACCAGCACTATTAAAATCAGCTAAATCAATAGTTACACCTGCTGTTCCAATTGTATCACCAGTATACACTCGAGCACCACCAATAGACTTAATAGTATCACCAGCATTTAAAAATCCATTTCCATCTGTATCATATACAGTAGAAGATGATTGATAATCAAAATTCAACTGTTCAAATACGTCAGTTGCATAACCACCGCCAGAATAATATACATTAGTGGGAATGCCATCTGCGTTTACATTCAAAGCCGCTAGGCCGAACATCGCTGTAATTAATATTTTTTTCATCTTCAATAGTCCATTTATGTTTTAAGTTATCTGCTTCTAGTTAATGCAACCACTATGCCAAAAGATTAATACCCTATACTTTCAATAACTTAACCGAAATGTCGTAATTTAGAATTAAGAATGTGTAAAAAAAGCTGACGATCATTTTCCGCGCCTGTTAATTTTCTCTAGAAGAGTTTTCGAGATATTTTTCTTTGAGATCTTTGAAAAAACTCTATCTACATCTTCCCAACGTTTAATTGCAATGTATGATTCAAGTAAATTAACTTTAAACTTCACATTGTCAGGGGCTATGTCTACGGCTCGATTAAGGAAATTAAGTCCCTTCTCTATATTTCCCATAGTAAATGTGATTTGCCCTATACTATTATTGATGTTCGCATTGTTTGGCTTTAATACTAACGCCCTCTTAGACAACTTCAAGGCTTTAGATAGTTCACCTTCTTCAAAGTAGAGCCATGAAAAATTGTTTAACAACACAAAATTTGTCGGATTTTTTTCTAATAACTTCTTATATCCACTGATAGCATCATCAATTTGCCCTGTTGCTCTATATAATTCAATCAATTTCAAATCAATTAATGGATCAACACTAGGAGAAGAAGCCTTATATTCCAAGATATACTTCAACGCCTGTTGGTTATGATTCAAAGTTTGTAACGATTGTACTAATTCAATTAAAACATCTGCACTTTTCCTATGATTAAACACAGGAACCAATTGTTCAACCACCCCCTCAAAGTCACCTTCTACAAATAAAATCTTACTCTGTAGTCGAGCATGTATCAGCCTGTTTGAATCATTCAATGAAAATGAGGATAATTTTTCTTTTGCCATTGCTAAGTTATTGTTATCAATATAGAGAGTTATTAAGCCAATTAAATAATCAAATGAATTAGGTGTACCCTCAAAAAGTTTCTTTTGCGCTTTAATAGCATTATCAAAATCTTTTAGTTTTGACAGGATTTCAATTTTTTTCTTCATGACCACTACATTTTGTGGTGTTTTTTTCAATAATCCCTGGACAATTTCAAGCGCCTCATCATAATACTTCGCATGTACTAACAAAGTTGCCTTGTGGTAAAGTAAAGGAGGGTTATTTTCGAAAACAGTTAATGCATCATTGATTGTTTTAAAAGCGTTACCTATTTTTCCAATAGAATATTGATAGCGGGCCAAACCAACATGAAAAAATATATTATTTCCATTTTCGCTTAATTCCCTTTCAAAAAGCGTGATTATTTCATTATTTTGAAATTTACCTCCGTCTAGAGAAAGAATTTTAGCAATTGATTTTTCTGACTGTAACTTATAGGTTGTTGAATAATAATTAAGTGCTTCAGAAAAATCACCTTTATCAAGATGATAATCTCCTAGTGCCAGATTTGCCCCAATATTTTCAGGTGCCGACTCTAAAACAGCATTAAACAATTGAAAACTTTTAGCTTTTTCTCCAGACGCTTCATATATTACGCCACGTAGATAATTTGAATAGACTTTATTGATAGCTTCAGTACTGTCGACAAGTGCAATTGCTAAACTATATTCAGCATCAGCTAAATAGCTATTAAGCAATAGATTAATAGCAGTTCTGTTGGCATTATCTTTATCAATAGCCTCCAATAATAGTCTTCTTCCTTCGATTTTGTCTTGATCTAGTATCAAAGCACCTCTTTGAAATAACAAAGAAGCATTTTCCGGCTCCTTATCTAGAGCTTGCTTTATAAGTTGACTTGCCTTTTCACTTCGCCCCAAGTTCATCAACTCTCGAGCAGATGCAGAAAGAATTTGACTATTAAGGTTAATTGTTGATGCTTCGCTAAGAGCATTTATGGCTTCATCTATGTAACCTAATTTAAACCTAATTTGTTGCAACAAAGACATTGCAGGGTGATTAGGTGTCAATTGTTCATCTAGTGGCACTAAAAGGGAGTATGCTAACTCCATTTCATTGAGCTCATACGCACTGACTCCAGAAATTATTCTAGATAAAACCAACTGATTACTAACCAATAAAGATTTATCTGCATATTCTTTTGCACGTCGATATTCTTTTTTATCAAATAGCACCTGAGCCTTTATTTCATTCAGGATAGGTTGTCTCGGAAATAGCCGCAATAGAACATCTGCTTGTTTTTCTGCCTTATTCAACTGTCCTGTCTTGGCCAATATAGAGGCATAATATAGTCTTTGTTTGTACGCATTAGGGTGCAGATTTACAAATTTTAATAACGAGTCTGCAGCGCTTTGATATTCTCGTAGTACATGATGCGCATTACTTTTATACAACCAGCCTTCCGCGAAATCAGGGTGCTTCTTCAAAAGGCCTGTAAATTCACCTTCCAAATTGAGTGTGGGGTCTCCAAAAAACTTAACAAGTATTGAAGCCAATTGACTATATTTCGTCTTGGTATTACTTTTAGAAACATTATCTAATATTTTTAGCGCCTCTTTTATCTGATTTGTTTCCAACAAACCTAAACCTTGAAAAAACTCAACAACAATTTGTGAATCTTCTTCTAGCTTAAAATCGTAGAGGTCACTAATACCTATGGAATCTGACTGATAATAATAAACTTTTGCTAAACCCATTATTAATTTTGGATCGTTATACCCTCCATCAAAAGACCGCGAAAACTCTTTTTCTGCATCATCCCACCGCCCTTTATCTAAATACATACTCCCGAGTAAATAACGGGCCTCCAAGTTGGATTCGTCAGACTGGATGATTTTCTTTAAGTAAATCACGGCTTCATCATTCTTTTTATCTACAATTGAAGCCTTAGCATTAGCTATTAACTCTTCTGTCGTTGATGTTTTTGAGCATCCACCGACAAAAAAAATCATAAATAAGCCAATAAGAAACAGCTGATTTCTCTTTTTCATAATATTTTCCATAATTTAGCATACTGGTTAACTTGTTCTTTATGTTAATTTGAAACAATTCTAAAAGCTACGATCGCTTTAATTAATTTACAATATGAACATTTGTTTCTATTAATTTTTTTTAAAATACCATTTACATCTGAAATTTCACTGCTCTATTTTTTATAACTCAATAGAAATAGATGGCGAATTTTAAGTACGAATAAAACTAAATCCAGTTAGTAAGTTGTGTTAACATTCTCAAAATAAAAATAACTCTTGCAGTTTAAATAAGAGAAAGTTATAAAAATGGATTTAACAACAAAAAATAATATTCGCCCGTTTTTTAGTATATTAATTTTATTTGTCAGCATTTCTTTGTTTAACATTCCAGTGCTTGAAACATTGTGGCGACATAGTTTCGATGATGGTACCTATTCTCATGCCTATTTGATTCCATTCATTACATTTTATTTATATTTCCAATTATCAAAGGAAGGTAGACTTAACTATAGAAATAAATTATCGATACCTTTTACACTACTCTTTATATTTTGTTGTTACCTGTTATTTATCACAACAAATGCTCAAATTAGTATTGGCTATTGGTTTTCTTTTCTATTGGTGTGCATAACAAGTATATTGATGTTATTTCGTTACACTTGGCACGTCGTTTTCCCTACAGCTTTTTTAATTTTTATTTTGCCTTTTTGGGGAATACTTGTCCCGTTACTACAAAACCTATCAGTTCTCGCTGTTGAATTTATAATGAGTTATACAGGCATTCCTACCTTTGTTGAAGCACAAACCATCACCATACCTGCTGGCGTATTTGAAATAGCAGGAGGTTGCAGCGGTTTAAGATATCTGCTTGTCTCATTAGCAATCAGTTCGATGTTTATCTTTCTTTATATAAATAATATTAAAAAGTCGACGATATTCTTTCTTGTTGCTGTTTTGGGAGCATTACTTACTAACTGGATTAGAATTACTTTACTGATAGTCATTGGTGAATATTCAGACATGCAAAGCAGCTTAATGAGGGATCATAATAATTTTGGGTGGTACCTTTACATTCCTTTTATGTTCTTGCTTTTCAAATGGGGTAATAGGCTAGCAGATAACGACACTTATTCTAATGAACAATCCAAAGAAGTTGTTTCTCACAACATTGTCGCCAATAAAATGACGATGATGGTGCTGATAATGGGCCTGATGTTATCATCTACTTCGATATTATCAAGGTTTACTATTGATAATATCGAGCTCCCCCATAAAGCGGAGTTAAACGAAAATAACTTACCAAAAATATTTAATATTTTCTCTACAGACAATATCCTCCTTCCTAAATTAAGAAGTGCTAGGGAATATAAGGTATTTCATTTTAATGTGAGAGACTTAGACAGCAAACCGACGTTTTTTTACAATAATGTCATTCCGGCCGGTTGGAGTATTAGAAAAGAGGTATTAGAACAAAACTGGCACATTTATCATATCGAGAATAAGGCCCAAAACGCCGTAATTCTAACTAAGTTTGAAATCGATGGACAAGTAACCAATAAAGTATCAGCATTCAAATTATTAAGAATAACAAAGGCTTTAAAGGGAATTAATAAAACCAAGCTTCACTGGGCTTATGCAGTTTGTGAAAATAATTGCGAGAATCAGATCAAATCAATCATCAATCTTTAAATGTATAAGGGGTAATTAATGAGAAAAGGAATTATATTGGCTGGCGGTAGTGGCACAAGGCTTTACCCTCTAACTAAGGTTGTTAGTAAGCAGCTCATGCCGGTATATGACAAACCGATGATTTATTATCCTTTGTCTACTTTAATGCAAGCGGGTATTAATGAAATCCTTATTATTTCGACGCCAGAAGAAATACATCGATTTGAAGAGTTATTGGGAAACGGGGATAATTTTGGCATAACCCTTTCTTATGCAGCCCAGCCCAGTCCAGATGGCCTTGCTCAAGCATTTATTATTGCCGAAGAGTTTTTAGCCGGTCATTCTGCAGCACTTGTACTTGGCGATAACATGTTCTACGGACATGACTTAGTTAAGTCATTACAAAATGCAAATAAGCAAACATCTGGCGGTACGGTATTTGGTTACCATGTTTCCAATCCAAAATCATATGGTGTTGTTGAGTTTGATGAAGCTGGCAAAGCTATTTCTATTGAAGAAAAGCCAACGTCACCTAAATCCAATTACGCCGTACCTGGTTTATACTTTTTTGATGAGCGAGTCGTAGAGTTTTCTAAAAAAGTTAAACCTTCAGCACGTGGCGAGCTAGAAATTACTGACGTTATTGATCAATACCTACAAGCAGACGAATTAAGAGTCGAAATCATGGGCCGAGGCACTGCATGGCTTGATACAGGTACCCATGACGATTTATTAGCTGCCGCGCAGTTTATTGCCACTATAGATAAACGCCAAGGGCTAAAAGTTAATTGCCCCGAGGAAATTGCTTTTCGAAATGGCTGGGTCACTGCAGACAAATTACGCGAAATAGCGGCTCCACTTAGAAAAAGTGGTTATGGTGAATATTTATTAAAATTAATTGATGAGCGTGTTTTTTAATGAACTATATAGATACTGAAATTCCGGATGTAAAAATATTAGAACCAAAAGTATTCGGAGATGACCGTGGCTTTTTCATGGAAACATTTCGCGTAGACGAATTTAAAAAGTACTGCTCTGAAAAGGCTTTTGTGCAAGATAACCACAGTAAATCTTCTCATGGCATTTTACGTGGCCTGCATTACCAGCTAAAACAAACGCAAGGAAAGCTAGTTCGAGTAACATCGGGCGAAATTTACGATGTGGCTGTTGACATGCGAGAATATTCTGCGACTTTTGGACAACATGTTGGTGTTATATTATCTGCTGAAAATAAACGTCAAATGTGGGTACCTGAGGGGTTCGCCCATGGCTTTTATGTGATGAGTGAGTCTGCAGAATTTGTATACAAATGTACTGATTATTACGCGCCAGAGCATGAAATTTCGTTACAATGGGACGATCCTGGATTGGCAATTAATTGGCCACTCGTTAATAGTAAACAGCCTATTTTATCTGAAAAAGATAAAATAGGCTCAACATTTGACCATGCACCAAAATTCAAATGAGCACACAGAATAGACAAATGAAAATATTAGTAATCGGAAAAAACGGCCAACTTGCACAAGAACTGTCGAGCCTTTCAACAGTTAACGTTGAAGTTATTTGCTTAGGTCGAGAGCAAATTGATATTATAGATAAAAGCTCTCTTTTTAAAACGATTAAAAAACAAAACGCCGATGCTGTCATCAATGCGTGTGCCTATACGGCGGTTGATCTAGCAGAAAAAGAACCTGAACAAGCATATAAAATAAATACACTTGCGGTCAAAAATTTGGCTGAAGTTTGTAAAGAACTCTCATTGCATCTTGTACAGATATCTACAGATTTTGTTTTTAGTGGCCTAAAAAGCTCTCCATATTTACCCAATGACGATATTGCTCCTTTAAGTGTATACGGCAAAACAAAAGCAGAGGGTGAGCAGCACTTAACTCAAATTATCCCCAAGTCCAGCTGTACCATTCGAACATCCTGGGTGTATTCTTGTTATGGCAATAATTTTGTAAAATCGATGATACGTTTGATGGCAGAAAAACCAGAATTAGGGATTATTTGCGATCAAATTGGCACGCCTACTTACGCAAAGGGTTTAGCGAAAATAGCGTTAACCGCAGCAGTAGAAAAGGTAACTGGTACCCACCATTGGACCGATGCAGGTGTTGCCAGTTGGTACGACTTTGCCGTAGCTATTCAAGAGTTGGCTATTGAAAAGGGCTTATTAGTAGAAGCTATTCCTATAAAAGCAATTAATACTGAAAGCTACCCTACACCAGCAAAAAGACCGAGTTATAGTGTATTAGATAAATCTAGCAGTATATTTTCCTTCCCCAATTTACCTATTATCCATTGGCGTAAACAACTCAGTTGTATGCTGGATGAATTAAAAAATGAAAAAGAAGAAAAACAATCATGAAAAAATTATTAGTAACTGGCGGTGCGGGCTTTATTGGTGCCAACTTTGTACATTATTGGATGAAGAAATACCCGAAAGACAAAGTTGTCGTTATTGATGCGTTAACCTATGCTGGAAATTTTTCAAATTTAGCTTCAGTACAAAATAACGAAAATTTCAACTTCGTTCATGGTGATATTTGTGATCAACCTTTAGTTGAATCATTACTAACAGAGCATGATATAGATACTTTGGTACATTTTGCTGCGGAATCACACGTAGATCGTTCAATAACGGGCCCCGATGCATTTATTGAAACCAATATAATGGGTACCTATTCGTTATTAAAAGCTGCAAAAATAGTTTGGTTAGATTCAGTACAGGCAGATAATGAACAGCCTAAAAACCATAGATTTCATCATGTATCAACAGATGAAGTATACGGTACGTTATCTGCTACAGATCCTGCTTTTACTGAAGAAACAGCTTATGCTCCAAACTCTCCTTACTCTGCAAGTAAGGCAGCAAGCGACCATTTAGTTCGAGCTTATCATCATACTTATGGACTAAATGTTACTACTAGCAATTGTTCAAACAATTATGGCCCTTATCATTTCCCTGAAAAATTAATTCCACTGGTAATTACTAATATATTGCATGAGAAATCACTGCCCATATATGGTGACGGACAACAAATACGAGATTGGTTATATGTTGAAGATCACGCTTACGGTATTGATTTAGTACTTAATAAAGGCCGTATTGGTGAAAACTACAATATTGGCGGCAACAATGAATGGGCAAACATTGATATTGTAAAAGAAATATCGCTACTGGTTGAACAAGAATTCCAAAAAGATAGCAATCTTGCTAAACGTTTCCCTAAAGCATTAAGTGCAATAGCTCAAAACACAAAATCACTTATCACTTATGTTCAGGACAGACCCGGACATGACAGACGCTATGCCATTGATGCAACCAAAACTAATAATGAGCTAGGTTACCAACCTAAAGAATCTTTTAAAACAGGTATTGCTAAAACAGTTCAATGGTATTTGAATAACGAAAACTGGTGGCAAAGTGTGATGGATGGTAGTTATCAAGATTGGATAAAGTCTCAATATTCGAATTGATTTAATATTCATAAATTATGGCTTTGACCAATTTTTAAGCCCCATTGTAAATGGTAATAGTGAAAGAGATTTTTACTACATTTGTGATTTTAACGGCAATATAACATCACTCATGATAAAAAATAGAAATAACCGACATGATTAAAAACGCGTACAAATGGTTTATTCTATGCTGTATGATTTTTTTTAGTTGCAATTCCCAAGCAAATAAGTGTTCGATCTTCCCACAATCAAACATTTGGAATAAAAAGATTACAGATAGCCCAGTGCACAAACAATCTTTAACATGGTTAAGCTCTATTGGAAAAGGTGTTAGAGTACATCCTGATTTTGGCTCCAAACGTTTTAATAATCGCGCGGCTGGAATTCCTGTCAATTACACCGATAAAAATACTGAAAAACATTCCGTTTTGTTTAAATATAAAGCTGAAAGTGACCTCGTAAAATATCCAATTCCAGAAAGTGTAAAAATAGAAGGCGGCGTTAATGCTACGGGTGATCGGCATATAATTTCATTTGATACTGAACAATGCATTCTATATGAGTTATTCAATGTCTACAAAAGAGAATCAGGTCAATGGACCGCAGGATCTGGTGCAATGTTTGATTTAAGTAACAATAAGTTACGACCTGATAAATGGACATCTGCCGATGCTGCAGGCCTACCTATTTTCCCAGGGCTGGTTCGTTATGATGAGGTGGAATCAGGTGTAATTAAACATGCACTAAGGTTCACGGCACGAACCACCAATAGAAAATATTTATGGCCTGCAAGACATTTTGCATCTAAGTACAATAATCCTAACCTTCCCCCAATGGGAATACGATTAAGATTAAAACACCATATTGATATTTCAAACTTCCCACCTCAAGCAAAAATCATTGCTAAAACATTACAAGAATATGGCATGATCTTGGCTGACAATGGAGGCTCTTTGTTTATCACTGGAGAACCAAATAAAAACTGGGATAATGATGATCTAAGGAACCTAAAACTACTAAATGCAAGTAACTTTGAAGTAATTGATGTTTCTCAATTACAGGTATCACAAAACTCGGCTGAAGCGGTTAACAACTAAAATAAAAAATTTCGTAAAAAACCTGCGTAAATTTCCATTATTAACAAATTGCAATATGAAATATCACCACATCATAAAAATACCAACTGTTAAGTGAAGTATATCCACAAGGTACTTAAACTTAGACACTTGATAGGGTCACAAAACCTCAAGTATCATATCATCTACTAAAACACTTCCTTCATAATAATTAATATGGGGTTCGCCAAGCATAAAATAATCTGGATAAAAACTATTCATCGGCCAAGAAGTAAACTTTTTACCTAGATACTTTTTAGTGCGATGATCTACACATGCGGTGTTTTGTTCTTCAATTGATTGATTGTAATGGAATACACATTCTTTCTTATAATCAATTCTGCCTTGATATGTTGTATATCCGCCATTTTTAAACTGTCCTTTTATTGAAAATTCATAAAAAGAATCTGTTCTTGTAAAGGTTACTTCATACCATTGATTACTTAAATAATAATCTAAAGGAACATTCTGTTGTTTATCCCACCTTCTTTGTTCAACATAACTGATAAACTTTTTTCCAAATAACTCACTGGTTTCACTCACCCCATCAAGCGCAATAACATTGATACTATTATTTGCCCCTTCTCGATTCCAACTGTCGATCACGAATTTACGGTGATGGTGGCTCCAAATATTATTATGGGGTATTGGCTTTTTATCAAATATTGCTAACCAATAGAAGCCATTGTGTCCAACACTAGATAATTCTCGCCATGGTGTCGCCATTTCATCACCTGAATCATAACCATTAAGTGGGCTTTCATTTCCATAACTTGCGAAACCAATTTTTAAACTTATCTTATAATATTTGGGAAGTGGGTTTTTAGAACGAATTATCACACCATCTGTATGAGCTGGCGTACTAATTTTTATCACTTGATTGGCTGGATTCAGAGGGTCTTGAATAGTATCAATATAATCTAATATTATAGGCTCTTTTGTTCTGGTGTATATTTCAACATTAAGCCAACCAGTTTCTCCCAAAGAAATACTATTTCTGTACGCATCAGGAATTGAAGTTCCAGTTTTTTGATAAAACTCACCTGACTCTGAATAGGGTCCGTCATATACAGCGATATCTCTAACCCATGAGCCATTATCTACAATTGGAAACCCTTCAAAATGTTCAACATATTTATGTTTCGTGTTTTTACTTTCAATACTGTCAATTGAGTCTTCTGAGCACCCCAACATTAAAAGCAAGGTGATATTCAAAACTAATACTATCGTGCACTTCATTACCCAATCCCTACATGCTTAGTACACCTAACAAGTAAGATGTATAGTTTTATCACAATACGAATCATAACTATTTATTTATAATTTAACTAGGTAAACTGTTCATACTTCACACTTTAATCATCTTTTATATATGAAAATTAAAATAAGTAATTTAATAAATGTACTTTCAAGAATTAGCTTATACATATTTTATACGTTAGTTTTTATAATTTTTATCATTTTTATCAACCCATGGCCACAATTTCTAACGGTGATTGAAGATGTATTTATATTTATGCCTAGGTGGCTAATTATTTTACCATTATTATTTTCAATGTTGATGAATTTGTCATTAATTCTAGAGCAAAGAATACCACTTGTGGTCTCAGTTTTGTATGTACTATGCTACTACCAAAATTTTAATATTCCCAAATTCCCTTTACAAAAAGTAGACAATATCCGAAATAAAATAAATATCATGTCAGTTAATTTGGGGAATACTGAAGAGGCCACTCTTATAATTTCAGATCAAATTAAAAAGCATCAACTATCAGTTATTGCATTACAAGAGACATCCAAAAAACAAACAAAAATAATTATTCCAAAAGGATGGGGGCTTGAATGTATAGGGCACATGTGCCTTGCTAGCGTTTACCCCGTAACTTTAGTGGAAAGTCAAAGTAGGCAAATTATAAATGGTTGGGGAAATATCGGCGCACTTTTTAATATTACGGTCAACCATGAGATAATCTCTATTTTAAATGTACATTTAGAAACACCTCGAAAAGGCTTCGAAACATTCCAATGGTCAAAATTAAACTTCCAAACGCTTGTCGATAATTATGATCGCCGTTACCTTGAAGCAAGTATTATTAGCGGTTGGTCCGATAGTCTTGGAAAAAAAATTATTTTAGGTGATTTCAATATGCCAATTGAAAGCTCAATTTATGCAACTTTTTTTTCCGAACTTGAAAACACGTTTAATGCAAGTGGAGTCGGCTTGGGGTATACAAAATATACACGTATACATGGAATTCGTATTGACCATATTTTAACAGACAAACATTTTCAAACATTAGCGGCTGAAGTAGGTGCTGATTTTGGTGGTGATCATAGACCAATGATAGCAAAACTTGTTTTCTAACAGGAATATTACGAAAAGCAATCAACAAAAATAGTTAAAGTAAATATTAACACTCATCCTTTAGAGTACTTTTACACAAAATGATAATCAGGATTATTAACAAAATAATTTGTTTAAAATAGAGTTTTAATCCATGACTAAATAATACACGCTTATATATGATATATTTCATACTTGTAAATCAAGGACGCAACCATAAAACATGGTAAAACAGCCCCAAAAGACGATAGAAAAAAACTCCTCTATCGCATTCTTTTTCCTACTCTTATATACAGCATCGGTACTTATACGCCCTCATGAAATGCGGGCAGAAAGTGTTGAATGGATCACGATAAAAATATTCGCTATTATCACATTTTTGTTGATTTTGGTGGCACAAAGGCCACTTAAACTTTACCCTCAACATTGGATGTTGTTATTGCTAGTGCCATTAATAGTAATTTCTGGCTTTATAAATGGCTCTGGTATGATAGGTATAGAAGAAGCAAAAAAGCTTTTTGTAAGTGCCGTAATCCCGTGTTTTTTGTTCAGTTCATGTATTACCTCCATCAAACGTCAACATACTCTTATGGTAATTTGTTTAATTGCTGCGCTGCTAATGGTTCATAATGGTTATGTTCAACAAACAACTGCTGATGGTTTTGGTTGGGCTTTTAACAGTCATTCTGTTGGCCAATTTGTATTAGGTGAACGAAGGATTACTTACATTGGCTTTTTTAATGATCCAAATGATCTTGGCATGTTTCTAGTGATGAATATTCCTTTTGCGGTCTATTTTTACAGTAAAAGCAAAGGTTTTTCCAAAATAGTGATGTTAAGTATTTTAACCTCTATTGGTTACGGCATTTATCTAACCGGCTCACGAGGTACCATGCTAGGAGCTGGTGCATTAATTGGTGTTTATTATTTAGTCATCAGTGCCGGACCAAAATTGATGTTAGCGTCTGTGGTCATCGCCCCAATCGCTGCCGTTGCATTAACGACCTTGCAAAAAGGTATAGACGAATCTGCAAACCAAAGACTTGAAGCATGGTATGAAGGGATTCATATGCTATTAAATAATCCTTTATTTGGTGTTGGAAAGGATAACTTCCAAGAAGTGCACGTCAGAGTAGCACATAATTCCTTTATACATATTGCGGGTGAACTTGGCACTATTGGTTATTCACTGTGGGGGGGGGCATTAATATCAACCGTACTTATTGGATACAAAATTATAAAAGCAAAAAATAAAAATGACTTTAAAATAGAGTTAGAAGACGATCAAAATAAACTTTTGGATGATGAGTTATTACTCAATAAAACTCTATTTTTTTCCATGATCGGTTTTATGATTACTGCATTTTTTATCAGTCGATCTTACACGCTATTACTTTTTATATTTCTTGGGATGTTTTTAGCCTCTCATATAAGAGTTGTTAAGCTTTGCCCTCAATTTAATCGATATTTTAACGTTCAAGTCGCTATGAAATCTATGGGCTATTGTTGGGTACTTATAATAGCTGTTTATGCTGCTTTAAAAGTTGGACTCTAACTTTTTACTTTGTCAGACTATTAAATAACCGCACAAATTGCCTCATACCTGTTGAATTAGTTTGCGATGTTTTATAGCAGGCATCGCATGTATTATATCCCATGTTGTTTTTAGTTTTTTATTGCGTCTTTAAATAATTGGGCATATTGTTTGGCCGCTGATTTCCACGAGTAAGATGCAAGCAAATCGCTAGCTCCTTCCATAAGGCTAAGTTTATCGCTCGTTTCCATCACTTTTTTCATAGCATTTGATATTTCGTCTTTGGAGTAAGGGTCTACCAACAATACCGAGTTTTTTCCAACTTCTTCACACGCGGTATCTCTAGAGGTTATAACAGGGCAACCACAGGCCAAAGCTTCAACAATTGGTATTCCAAAACCTTCATATATTGATGGAAAAACAAAAGCGCCAGCGTGTTGATATAATGCAGCGATCTCTTCGTCAGATAATCGCTCAGTAATTAATTCAATGCCAGGGGTATCAACAACTCTGCTACTACTTAATTTTAGTTTGAGTGGCCATTTATTATCCATTTTTAGGTTTTTGTATGCTTCAATTATCAACGAGACATTCTTGCGAGATTCATCGTTCGAAATATGTAAAAAGTATGGTGCTGTATATTCAGACTTAATTGGTTGGGTAAAGGTTTGGTCATCGAAGCCATTATATATGACCTCGATTTTATTTTTTGGTATTGGTAAATACTTTGTAATAACTGTTTTTGAAAACTCCGATACTGTAGCTATTTTATAACAATGTTTAAGTTGCTTACGCCATTTCAGCTTCTTCTTAAAATTTCCAAAAAGCACCTCTAATTTATGGCGAAACCCCGCATAATATAAATGGGGATAAATAATAGGTCCAATGCCGTGTAATGTAACTACAAGGGGTTTATTCAAATCAATAAGTAAATCTAACGGTGCATTTCCACCACCTGCTCGAGGATCCCAAATAACATCACACTTTGCTAAAGCATCGGTGTCATCTGACATTAGTGGGTTACAACCGTGCACAACTAAGTACAAACAAATGTTATCAATACATACTCTAAAGCTTTCTGGTAAATCTTTGGGTTTATATACACCAACATTAATCATAAAAGTTCCTTTTTGCCAAAACCACGCATATTATTAACATGATAATTATTTTTATTTTCTTAATATTTTTTCAATTTTTCTCAATGGGTACATTAATTTCCAAGAAAAACTGTTGTACGCCGCTTCGAAAATAATCCTAAAGTGACTTTCTGACTGTTGCACACTATATATATGCTCTAGTAACACGGCATCCAATGAACTTAAATAGTTCATATATTCGTTATATAAGGAGTCTACCAATTTGTCATCTTCAGCGTTTATCGCTTGATATAATGATGTCGCAAGCTCACCAAGATAACCTAACTTTTGCGGTGTTTGACTATTTTGCCTTTTTAGTGACTTATCAATAAATGAATCTTTTTGATGACGGTCTAATTTAACAGAAAACTTTTTACTGATCATCTCTCTAATCTTGGTTGGATTAGATAATAGTTGCTCAAAATCTACGATGACTCGTGGATGGTCATTAGAATGCAAATAACTAGAAAAATTATAGTTTAACCAAAGCATTAGAGCTTTATTTTGGCTAAAACCAT
This sequence comes from Colwellia sp., assembly GCA_022969175.1. Lineage (GTDB taxonomy): Bacteria > Pseudomonadota > Gammaproteobacteria > Enterobacterales > Alteromonadaceae > JALJPB01. The sequence continues at coordinate 15,948 of JALJPB010000043.1, forward strand.
CTCTTTTAAGAAGCGAATTTGCAACTTCAAGTGGATGCCTGATCATCAAGATATAATTAGGTTTGACTGAAAGGCGGTCAAATACTTTATTCCAAAAGGGGAGTAAAACTGACACTCTAGGGTCTTTCATTCCCCACAGTTGACAGTTTTGATATTCTTTTGAAATCAAATGCTCCATCAATAATAAATGAGATTCATCTAACTCTGGAGTATTTGTTAATCTAATCAGTGATACAGGATCATCCCAACTTGAAACGATTGTATCTAATAGGGTGTCATTTAATTCAACAAGCTTTGCATTTTCCCAAAATCCCTTATCATTAACGCCTGCTTGAGGTTTAAGCAGGCTTTTCCCCATAAAAACCCCCAGGTTTGCTAATTCACCGGAAAGTGCCGACGTACCACTTCGGTGCATTCCAATAACGATTAATGATTTATTACGCATCAAGTGCCCTATATTATTATGAAAAATAATTTTTATGTATGTAAAAACAGATAATATTTAGTAAAGATAAAAATATCTAACTCAATTAGCAAACTACACTAGTGATGTATTCTTGATTTTTTGAAACAAATCACCATTTGTCATTCAAATAACGGCGAATTGGATTTTCGATTTTGTAAAAAGATAATGCTCCAACAATTATGGCCATTAACAAAAAATACAAACCTGAAAAAGGAAAATACTCTCCTTCCTTTACTCCTATGTAATAAAATGGTTGTTGCCATAAATATATGGAATATGAAAGCACTCCCAAAAGCCTTAATGGTTTAATTGATAATAACCTTTTACATCCTTCTGGTATTTGATCTAAATGGTTTACCGTAAATGCCAATAAAAATGGTGAAATAAGCCAACTGGAATACCAAGGTGCTATATCTAAATAACAGGCTACAGCCAGGGAAAATGTCACAATTGGCATCCATGGGCGCACATAAGCGGTAAAGTGATGCTTTATTAAGAAATAACCTGCCGAAATAAGTAAGTGGCTAGCAACAACTTCTGTTCTCAGATCATAATTAGCCGATGTCAGCTGTGGAGTAAACATATAGATAAATTTCATCGCAATGGCCATACAACCTAAAATTAATAACGGAATAAATTCTTTTTTTCTCCAAAAAGAAATAACGGCAATCACACTTAATACCATGTAACAGTGCTCTTCTACATTCAGCGACCAAAGATGCCCTATAGCGATACCTGTGTGTACGATATCGGGAGTTTCAGGAAAATAAGTTCGGAGAAAAAATAGGCTATAAAAATAATTTTCATGTTCACTGGACAGTTCAAATATATAGCTACTTAGATACATGGTGGTGACAAAAATAAATAAAACAGGAAATATACGACTGATCCGCCTTTTATAAAAAATGTTAAGAGGTACTCTTCGAATAAAAAGTATTTTGCTCATCAGTAAACCAGATAAAACAAAAAATATATCAACACCAAGGCGTCCAAGGTTAATGCCAGATATTATAGGTATAAAGTGAGAGATAAGAACAAACAGTATAGCAAGCCCTCTCCAACCATCTAGATAATCTAGCCTATGTAATTCCGTTTTTCCATGTTCAATCGATCCACTTAAAAGATTATTTATCGAAAACATACCGCCAGTTCCTATCCGTTCTTTATATCAAAATAAGTTATTGGTTGCTTTTTATTAGCCGCTTAACGTTTTGCATTGTATATAACAGTATTGAAGGGCAATATATAAAAAATGCCCCTTTGAATTTAATCCGTAAATTATTATCATGCTTGGCGGCTAATAACAAAGCTTGCCCACCTAGAACGAAGTCACCGTTATAAATAAAAGCCTCGGCGTAACGTAAATGAATACTTTTTTCAATCAATCGGTAATTTACTGCTAAGTTTTGCGAATATTGTTTTGCTATCGGCTTTATTTTTTCCATGCAAATCAATTCTGCCTGATACATTTTGGCTTGGTTAGAAGAATAATTATCATCATGAAAAACATGTATCGCTAAATGCTCAGCAATAAAATCAAATTCACAAATTAAAGAAAGCTTTAACCATGCTAGCCAATCATCTACTCCCATTAGTTCACGGTCATCATCAAAAGCTTTTATTTGTTTTAGTAATGTTTTCCTTGCAACAACAGTACAACAATCAACCATATTGATTTTTATTAGTTTTTCAAAAACATTACCGCGATATTTATTATTAAAATTTGGTTTGCTTTGTTTATTTAATTGCTGATATTCAGCAATTTCACCACAATAAACGAGCCCAACTTTTTCATTTTTAAAAAGAGGGATTTGTTTTAAAAGTTTACTGGGTAGCCAAAGATCATCTTGATCACAAAAAGCTATAAATTCACCTGTAGCTTTTTCAATTCCATAATTTCTAGCGTCTGCAATACCACCATTTTCTTTATGGAAAGCCTTAACTCGTTTATCTGATAGAGCAATACGGTCAATTATACTCCCTGATTCATCGGGTGAACCATCATTAATGAGTAATAATTCTATATTCTCATATTCTTGAGATAATATTGTTTTTACTGTTTTTTCTATGTACGTTTCGCCCTTATAAACGGGAACAACAATTGAAACTAAACCACTCATAAAGAGCTTCCTTTTCTCATTAAACTATATTTAAACACATCGATTAACTAATTCAACAGTTATTAATTTTCATTCATCTTTGTTATCTTTTATTTTACCCTTAAAAATCAACTACTTTTAAGTAATAATTGGATTTCTTTGTATATAGGTTTATCCATAAGGTAAACACTTGCAAGATAAACTATTCCGCCGACCAAAATATTAACAGCTAAAAATAATACGCCATTCAATGCTATTGTCTGATTTAAGATATAAAGCCCGGTAAGCATAATTAACGAGCTAAATAGTTGCGGTAAATATACTTTGAGCATTCCATAGGTTGAAAATTTCAATACACTTTTTATATCCCAACAGAGGATAAGAAAGGAAATACTAATTGATACACACCAAGCGAAAGCAAGACCTTTTATATCAAAGCCCATAAAGATATAAATAGATATTAAAAAAGCGATCGCCGATATAACATTATTTTTCAATAATAAATCACTTCGTCCCTTGGAATTAAGTACTACGCCATTAATTTCACTTAATAATCTAAAGGGTAAAAACCAACACAACACCTGTATGATAATTGCACTCTCAAGCCATTTATTAGTTAAAAGCAAGGATACAATTTCCTCTGCTAAATAGCCCAACCCCCAAAACAGAGGAAATGCCAAGTAAGCAACAATTCGATTGACCTTGGAATAATAAGATTTAACAAGTTTCAAATCATGACTAACTTTGCAAAAAGCCGGAAAAGCCAATCGTCTGAGTTCAGGCGTTATCTTTCTCAAAGGTATAAAGGCTATTTGCAGCCCAACTTGATAAATTCCTAACGCACCCGTTGTAAATAACGCTCCACCAATAATAAAGTCAAGCGAGCTATTAACCTGACTGATCACAGAGCTCATAGCGTTTTGTATACCAAACTTCATCAATTTCATTGTTCTATTAAAGCGCCGACCTATGACAATTTTGTATGATAAATAGTAATTCACCATGAAAAATCGAACTAACGTATGCATAATTAAGCCAATCGCCAAAGCCCAATACCCGGCACCAAATGAAACAGCAATAATCGTAGAGAATGGCGTTAAAATACCTGCAACAAGGTCTATTTTCGCTAAAATCTTAAATTTTAATGTTTTTGCCAACATAGCAAAAGGTCGCACATTAAAACTCTCCAAAATGTAAGCGATAGCTAAAATGCGCAAAACATTTTCGGCTTCCGGAGTATCGTAAAATGACGCAAAATATGGCGCCGCTAAAAACTGAATAGAGAAAAGTATCAGGCCTATAAGCAAACTAAAGGTAAATAAAGTATCCATCGTTACTTTGCTAATAGTTTTATAGCGTATAATGACATTGCCAATGCATAAATAATTTACAGCAACTAAAATACTGACCATTATCTCTACAATTGCGATAATGCCGTAGTCATTAGCGTTTAGTTGACGAATTACCCAAAATGTTGATCCCCACCTAAATATTTGAATGATGATTTTTGTAAGTGCAAGCCATTTGACTCCACTCATTACTGACTGTTTTAGTGAGGCACTCATGGAAGTAACCAATCAATCCTTTGTTGTAAATACATCTGTATCACTTAATTCAATACCTTTCTTAATAATTGCTCATAGAGCCGAACAAATGTACTTGAAGCCTTCGATTTAGCTACGAATTTTTCTTGCTTGCGTATTGACTCTTCAATATCAACGTCTGAAAATGCGAGTGTCTCAAATTTATCTCGATTCTTTGACAAGTACTCACATAACTTCAAAAATCTTTTTTTACAGATGTGGTCCACACTATGTACTTTATTTTTGCGTTTAATCCATTCAAAGGAATGCATTACAATAACACAAGAATATTGATTAGCTTGCCAATTAGCTTCCAAAACATCTCGAATTTCATAAAATGAACAGGCGCTTAGCTGAAGGTGTCTTTTATGAGAAGGATAATCAGTAAATTGTGTAACTGGGACTTCAACCGTACCGTTAATTAATCTCGGCGAAGAGATTATATTATCATCATTTATATTACATGGCTGGCCTAAATAGGAGGCGTTATAAGTAGTATCGAATGTAATTCCCAAATGATTTAAAGCAGTCAAAGTATCATTATTAGCACCATAGTTTCCCGCTCTAAAACTACAAATCTTTGTATTGTCGATGTTTTCGATTATTCCCAATGCCTGCTTTATTAATTTTTGTTGTGAATCAAGATCAAAATCACCAATATTTCTGTGAATTATATCAAGATTAAAAGGAGAGGTTTTTAAACCGTCTAACCATTCAGTATGAACATGAAGCCCGACTTCCTGATTATGTGAGTTTATACATTTTATTGCGGCCTCTAATGGTTCAATTCCACTATGATAAGAAAAGAATGGGTCAACAAAAAAAGTAGCTTTCAAATGATGGTGAGCAAGCAAATCAAGTTGATATTTTAGCCCAAATTCCCCTTCATTTGTTATACCCCATAAACCACTAGATACGTTCGCTTCAATATCACCGTAAAATTCCCATACCTCAGTATCAACCGTGATGAACACTTTTAATTTTTTTTTTGTAGTTTCCACTTATTCCCTTATTTATCACAAGCCAATACTGCGTTATGCCCCATGGCGTGTTATCCTTTCTTTTTTATATGTTTTATCATTCATTTTAAATTTATAGAAGGCGAAAATGCAAAAAGAGCTTACGACAACTTCTACTTCTCAAACTCATTTTTTGCAGCTGAAATTGGGATTATACAATTTATTTAAATTTAAATGCACTTATTTGCAAATGAACCCATCAAATATTGATATTTACAAACAACAATCTCAAAATCAATTAAAAAACCTCTTAGAAAACATAAATTATTTGAAGATAGACGATATCGACTTTGAACAAAACTTTGTTGATACAGTAGAATCCATAGGTTGTGTCTATAAAGGAAATGAAAGTAACTTAATAAATTATTTTATTAATATTGAGGATGGCTATGCAAGTTTTATAGATCAAATGAAAAGCAAGCATCGAAAAGAACTAAGGCGTGAGGTACGCCGTTTTTATGAAGCCTTTACTGATGTTGAACTTATTTATTATAAAAAAAATGATGACATCCAACCTTTTATGACGTCAATGACTGAGATACATGATCAAAGTTGGAAGAAAGGGACTTTGGCTAGCGTTGATCAACTAGACATTAATAAACTGGCAACACGTGAGCACTGGCTAGGAGTCATTCTTTATGCTGATAATAAGCCTGTAAGTTACATGCATGGCGAATTAGAGCCTGATGGTAAGTACTTATTAATCGAAAACGCTTATTGCGAAGAGCAAAAAAGGTTAAAACCAGGTAAAGTTATAATTTCTAAGATAATAGAAAACCATGAAAGTTATGGGATTAAAAAAATTGATTTCGGCTCAGGCATGTCTACATACAAGAAAATTTTTTGTAATGATTCTCAAAAGATCTATTCCGCTTTGATTTCAAAGCCTTTCACTAAAATAGCTTTTATATTTCAATGTCAAAAAACGTTAGATATGATTTATTCTACGATAAAAAAATTAAGTATAAAACTAAATATTGAACACCGAATAAGGAGTATTGTTAGAAAGTAGAGATTAGAATAGGAATACTTTTTTTGTGACCCTAACTTTATTTGTACTTAGCTGAATAACAAATTTATTAAATAAAATGTACGATCTAATGCGGTTTACTAATTCAAAATCACTTTTTTCAATACCTTTTATTGAAGGGATATTATCACTAGCGCAAGATACGATGACTCTTTGATAATTCCTTCGAAACATTTCATCTGCTACAGCAGAAATGGTATAAGGATAAAAACCTTTACCTCTATAATTCCGATCGGTCCAACAATTCCCAATTAATGGAACATGATTATCCTCCTGAATTAATTTTTTATACCTACTTCTAAATTGAACAAAACTAGTATGAAGAACCTGTTCATCGCTATTAGAAATTAGAAACAATAAGCTGTCACGCTCTATTCCTGCAATATATTCAGCTATTTCACCATAATCAATCGAATCAATTAAACGCTTATATTTTGCTTTTTTATAATTAGTTTTGTCGATAATTGAAAAGTCATATTCTTGAGTACAACCAATTAAACATTTATTAGATGCAATACTTTTTGATGTTTTTTGATATACGTTTTCACTCGACGACCTATAAATTCGTGTCATTAAAAATTTCCAGAAGCCGTAAATCCCTCTGCTTTTAATGATATGGATGACTCGTGTTACCGACATTTGATCTTAAACTCCAATTGTAGCGCTACTTTGATGTATCAATAAACCAAGGATATTTGATTACAAACAAAATAAGCTGCATTTTTTAAAGAAAATTCGAGCAATTAATTTTTTACATTTCTTAATTGCAAAATAACCATCTATTAAAATTAATAATTTTTTTGATATATTGTTAAATATTCAGCGGCACATCTACCCATGGAAAAGCGTGACTCATAACATTCAAAGGAACGTTCCCCAAAAATTTTACATAAAGTTTCGTCAGCGATTAATGTTTCAATGTGTTCAGCAAGTTCGAGACTATCTGCAAATTCGTACAAAAAGCCATTAAAACCATCTTTTACAAGCTCAGGGTTGCCACCAACATTCGAAGCTATTATCGGTGTTGCACTTGCCATTGCTTCTAATATAGCGAGTGATAAACCTTCTGTTTCCGACGTTACAATTAAAACATCAATTTGTTGAAAGATAATATCTCTGTTGGGCTCCATTCCATGAAAAGTAACTTCAACACTCGGTATCAACGTTTTACATAGTTGCTTATTATTTTCCATCAACTCGCCAACACCAAAAAACGATAACATGATATTTGAGGAGTTAGATATATTTGAGATCGCTTCAATTAAAATATGTTGTGCTTTTAACGGGACAAATCTCCCTACAATACTCAACCTACACTTTAGGCTAGCTGTTTTTTGTTTGGTAATAGGCAATACGCCATTTAATACAGTGACAGATTTAGAAGAAAAGTGGGGATAATGCTTTAGATAATTCACTCTTGCTTTTTCCGCTACAAAGATCATTTTTGTTAAGCGAATATGAGCCAATTTATATATAAATTTCCATTTATTAGAAACATGTACTCTTTCATTATGGCGGGTATAAACTATTTTTGATCTCGAAAAGAAAGAGGCTAATAAAACTCTAAGCAAGCAATAACTACTGTGTACGTTTACAACATCGTAACAACGAATAATTTTTATCAACTCAATAATATTTGAGGTAATATGAAGTGAAAAACCTCTTGTATTTATTTCTACTTGTAACGGTTCTTCATCTTTTCCCATTGATACAATACCAATCTGATGAAGATTACTTTGTTGTTCAACAGCAAGGTCTATTACGAATCTTTCCGCACCACCAATATTCAAACTACTTAATACATGTAATATGCGCATCTATTCCTTCTTAGCTTTATTTATTCTTCTTATCAGGCTCTACCATTGATGATTTATATAAATTACAACAAAGCTAGATGTTCACAATGAAATGTTAAGAAAAAGGTAAAGCTAGTTTGATTTTTTTTATTATTTTTTCGTAGTAAGGTAGCCAAAAATAGAATCTTAAATATGAATAGCCATGAAAAACCTCTTGTAACTGCTTCGTGAGCTGCTTCTTGTAGCTATCCTCTTTTCCTTTCATTAAATCGTATAACAATAGATTCTTCTCACTTGCTATTTTGAGCGCCTCAATGTGCATAGCAATGCCTACCGTTGGCAGTTCTTTATGACGTTTAATTCCACTTTGGTAATAATGTAGAATTTCCCCATCTATAATTCCATAAAAAACGGCTATAGTTTCATCTAAAAGTAAAATTTTAAACATAATTAATTTGTTTTGTATAAACATTTCTTTAGCAAAATCAGCATGAAAGTTTACAAATACTTCTTGCTCAAACGCTCCTGTAATCCCTCTTTCAAGCCATGACTTATTATGCAAGTCCGCTAATTCAGTAAAAAAGCTATTAAAGTCGTCAATTTTTGTTAAGTGAATACAAGAACATTTTTCATTTTCTATATATTTTTTAGCTTCTCTTCGTCTATTTTTACTATGAAAACCTAAAAGTTGCGAGGGAGTATCCTTACATACCGGAATAGTGAATCTTTGACCAATACTCTCTACTAAAGATTTATATTTTTGGGCTGGCAAAGAAGAAACCCAACTAAAGGCATATGATTCACTTAAAATATTATTTAAGTTAATAGAAAAAACGTTCTTACTTCTCATAAAGCTCCGAGTAAATAGCTTTAATATTTCATCTGAAAAATCTGTCAATACAATGAAATCTTGAAATTCACTACAAATTTCTCCTTGCTCATCCTCACCTGCCGCTAAAAAATTTAATTGATAACCTAAAGTCATTTTTTTTAAATACAGAGGGAGAATACCTACTAACTGACTTCCATTATAATAAGTGTGTATATAAAGGGTGTCATCTTCGCGTAAATAATATTTACACCAAAAACTTATCCAGGACCAAGTTGTGCAGAGGTTATTACTCCCTGATTCTTCTATTAACTCCCCCCAAGAGAATTGGAGTGTTTCAAATTCTTCTTGGCTTGTTAATATCTTTTCACTTAATGTCATATAGCTCAGAGACTCCTAAATAGGCTTTGTTAGATTATGTTTTAGCTTAATATACTTTTTGTAACTTCAACTTTTTAACATACAATACTATTAAATTTTAATTGATTGACATCATCTTCATCAACACAAATCCTATTAATATCAAAAGGATTATTAATTATATTATTACGACCTGGCTCATTATTAAATCCGATTAGATAACCTGCACGGTCGGTAATTTCGCAAGTACCTTGAGTGTAACAATGATATCGGCCCACTGGATAAGCTATTGAATCAATCGTAATATCCAATTTTTCTTCTATTAAAGCTTTAGAACGTTTAATTTCCTGCTCTTGTTCCTCAGCAGATAGCTGGGCAAGCATTCTATGACTTAGGGTATGAGAGCCTATTTCCATTCCATTTTCAGTCATTTCTTTAGCATGCTCCCAGCTCATAAATAAAGACTCTTGCTTATTACTAAGCTCCTTAACCGCTGAGGGAAAACACTTTCGTATATCATCTAAAACTTGTAAAATATCAAAGTTCTTAATACGTTTTGCTTTAAAAATCACTTGCTGAATAGCCTTATCAATATTATCTGGGTCAAGATAAATAACCTCATTACTTTTAGGCAATTTATATGATTGACCTGCAGAGCATCTTAATATGAAGGCAATGTCATCCCACCAAGGGGTTACTGTAGAGCCAACAAAATCTGTTACTAAATAAAAAACCGCCGATACATTATTATCTAATAAAACCGGGTATGCCTCGCTATAGTTATCATAATAACCGTCATCAAATGTAATGATTGCGTACCTCCCATCGACTTTACTTCCTTTATCAATTAACTTTCTTAGCTCACTCATGGTTATAAGGGTAAAATTTTGTTTGATTAATTTAACATGCATATCTAGCGCTTCTTTTGTACAAGAAAACACAGCACGGTCAAACAATGTAGTTGCACTATCACCTATTCGATGATAATTAAACACATAGACACCTTTTGGTAAGTATCGCCATAAAACATGATTTAAACGACTAATGGACATCATTTTATTCAGTGTTTTTCTAACTCGGTAATTCATAGTACAACCTATTTATCTAATTTGGAGAATTTTGGTTTAGGCAAAATAAAATCACGATATAAGTTTGGATTGCCCGATTTCCTCTGCTCGGCCGCTTTTGTTATATTGTACATTTCACGAGCTGAAACATAATGAAGAACGTAATTTATACCATCATTATATTTTGACTCCAAATAGCTATGCATATCATGCCTAGGCTGGCCAAGTAGGGTTTCCATATCAACTTCTTGTGTACCGTGAGTATGTACTTTAATAAATATCCACTCTGGTCGCCCTTTAACATGAATATGCGAACTAACCCATTGATCAACCCGAATTTTTAATGGGGGGCAACTTTTTCGTATATCTGAATTTTCTATATGAGGGATTCCCTTTGAGGTACGCCACTTCAAATTGATTCCTAAAGGCCCTTGTATCAGCATTAAATCACCTACCGGCGACTTCCCTACCTCAACATCATCACCATTATCATGGCCTTTAGAATGCCCAGGCTTTCCAGTTGCGTAATAAATTGAATTTACTTTTGAAGTTTGTGCCGGATTGGGTGCTGAGGGTAATGTCATATCCACATAGCAGCCAGTCTCTTTTAGAATAGCAATCTCATTATTGATACCACAATTGTGACCACTTGGATGTGAATTGTCTAAAGCCCAATCACCATGAATAAAAGCATACATAATTTGCCCTGTTTCAGGATGAACGGGTAATGCACCATGCTCTTCATTCAAAGTTTTTGAAAAATCAGTCATTACAGTGGTGAAGTTTTCTGGAGTATCGTTATCATGATGAAGGTGAATTTCGATTTCACCAAAACCGTGATAACACATATCAGAAAGTTTTGCTAAATGCTCATACCTATATTCTTCTTCAGGATAGAAAAAGCAATGCTTTGGCATATTACCGTCAGCATCTTTATGTTGCTTAGCCATTGCGGGGTAATCTTTACACCAACGATCAACTCGAGCACGCTCTAGTTCAATATCATTTGGATTTTTCCATTGTGGTTCAAAATGGTCAACAAAACAAAACATTACATGAACAGGGCCATCAACTTTAGGTTTGTTGAATAATTGTTTAATGTATGGAAAAAACCACATTTCCATATTTTTTAGCTTAAGTACTTTCCAAAAAACGACTAATAAAATTATAGTTAGTATCACTAAAAAAAAGACCATTACTTTGTATCTCCTGTCCGAGCCGTACGTTTCCAACCACCATTTTTATGGCCTTTACAGAAACGAATAAATCCTTGTCCTAATGCCACATTCATTGAAACAAAAAAACTAATAATAGCAACAACACCATTCACTTTCTGATTATTATTAATGCGTTTTTGTCCTTGCCATGCTATGGCATAAAAAACAATTTGAGCAATAAACAAGTTCAAATAGATAATATGCGATACCAAAAAAGCATTACTGATAAAAGTAATCAGCATAAGATGTGGGGCAAACCAACGCAGTACTTTATGCGACCAATAACACCAACTTAATAGACCTTTAGTTGGTGATAGTGCCCATAGATTAGCGAAAAAAGCTTTGTAATTACCGATACCAATTCTAATGCGACGGCCAACCTCATCGCCTAATGATGGCGCAACTTCTTCTTTAGCTATTGCAGTGTCATTGTATATGACGTCATAGCCTTGTTTTTTTACATTCATAACAATACAAAAATCGTCAACAATAGTATCTGTTGATAGCGGTAGATATAAATCTCTCTTTAACGCATAAATTGCACCGTTAGCGCCCAGTAAGCTACCCAATTCAGATTCACATTTTTTCAAAAACTGTTCATAACGCCAGTACAAGCCATCAAGATTTTGATTACCATCTTCAGTTTCTAGAATTAACTCTCCAGAAACTGCGCCAATGTTTTCTTTGAAGCTCTCAACTAATATAGTCACCGCGTTAGTATTGAAGTCAGTATTAGCGTCTGTAAAGACTAGAATATCTGCGTTAGACTTAGCCACTAGGTCATTGAGTACTGATATTTTCCCACGATTTACTTCAAAATTATAAGCTTGTACTTTTTCACATTTAAATGACTCTATGATCTTTCCAGTATTATCTTGGCTACCGTCTGAGGCGACTAATATTTGAAAATTCCCTTGATAATTCTGAGTTAACGCGTTTTCAATGCGTTCTTTAATACAAGACTCTTCGTTATATGCGGCGATAATTATATCAACACTCGGCCATTGTTCAGGTGTTGTTAACTCAATTTCTTTAGGTGTAACTAAAAAGTGTAAAATAATAGGGTAAATAAGATATGAATACACTAATAAAAACAATGCTATCCAAAATAACATCAACATGTTTGATTGCCTCGATTAATCACTTTCGCAGGAATACCTACTGCAGTTACATTACTGGGTAGATCTTTAACGACTACGGCATTTGCACCAATTTTTACATTGTCACCGATGGTGATACCACCAATAATTTTCGCACCAGCACCAATAAAAATGTTATCACCTAAGCGCGGAGCTTTGCCTTTCTCGTCACCAATAACGACACCACTTTCAATAGTAATATTTTTACCACCACTAACCTTTGAATTTATTACAACACCAACCGGATGCATGATCACAAAACCTTGGTCAAACTTTGCTCCCGCGCCAATAACACAACCATTTATTACACGGTTTAACCAAAGAGATATAAGTGCTAGTGGGGCTAATTTAAATTTTATCATCCAACTGGTTAGTCGATATAAAGCATTAGCAGAAGTACCATCACTGACCAATGTTCTAAATACAGAGACTTGATAGCCTTCATCTGCCAGAACTTTTTGCTTCTGTTTGATATCACTTATTAGATATTTCACTGTGCACCTACTTTATCTAAAACATGCTGAACATTTTTTTGCCAGTCAAACTGATTTGCATGGTTAATTATTGCTTCAGTAGACCATGTTATATTCAATGCTTGCTCCATCGCAGTTGCTAATTGTTGTTCATTTTTTGCATCTACCAATATACCAACTTCTTCATTTACAACCTCAGGAATACCCCCTACCCGTGTTGAGATTACCGGCGTGCCACTTGCAAAAGATTCCAACAATACGTTTGGTACACCTTCACGGTAACTAGGAAGAACTAAAATATTAGCTTGGCGAATATACTGTGCAACTTCATGTAATGGTACTGAACCACATAAACGAATACTGCAGCTGAGTTCGTGCTGATTAATTTTTTCAGCTAAAAAACTCTTCATTGGCCCTTCTCCCAAAATATCTAATTCCATTGCAGGGTGTTTTTTCTTTACTTGGATAAATGCAGAAATAAGCTCATTACACCCTTTAGTCTCGATTAAACTGCCTACAAAAACAAAATGTTGACGATGCTTTTTTTTCTGCATAGGGTGAAAAACTTTAGGATTAACACCGTTATAATTAACAGATAATTTCTGTTTTTCTATTCCTTGTTTGTTCAGCATATTTGCTAATGCCTGGCTCGCACAAAATATAGTTTCCGCTTTGTTAAGCCACTTTTTCATTAAGCGACTACGGGCGGGAAATTGGCTATTTTCATTTACATCTGTGCCATGTACCTTTACAAAAAAGGGTAAGCGTAGAAGTTTATTTAACATCGATACAGCCACTGCATCAGGAAAGCCCCACGAGGATAAAATTGCAGTGGGATGTTGCTTTTTAATCCAAGGTAAATAAAACAATAGTGATAACAGCTGGAAAAAAGGCACTAAACGGCGGCCAAATTTTGGAATATAAAAGTACGGGCAATATTTTATATTTTGTGGAGCTTTACATTCATCATGATGACTTAACCACTCTTTCCAAGGTAACAAAACAATAAGTTTTATTGGCAGTGTTTCATTAAGAAGATCGAATTGCTGTTTATTAAAACTTGCTCTATTCAGTCCCCAAGGGACTGGGTATAAATTCGTAACAATCAGTAACGTTTTTTTTCTATCAGTCATTTATTTTGTCAGTTTTTGATAAACAGGTAAATACTGTTTAGCCGTATTAAGCCAATTACGTTCATCACGAACGAACGATAAACCTTGCTCACTGACTTTAGTAAGTAGTTCGGTGTTGTCAATTGTGGATATAATTTTATTCGCTAACGCTTGTGCATCATCTGCTGGAAATAAAAAACCTGTTTCTCCATCAGTGATCAATTCACGGTGTCCACCAATATCAGATGCGATGACTGGCTTAAATTGTGCCATAGATTCTAAAGGTTTTAGTGGTGTTACAAGCTCAGTTAAGCGGATACTTTCACGTGGAAATACCATAACGTCGGCCAAGCTATAATAACGGTTTACCTGCTCGAAGGGAACGCGTCCAACAAAAGTGACTAGATTTTCCAGCTTAGCTTGAGCAACTTGTTGATTTAAATTTTTAAGCTCATTACCGGCACCAACAAGTAACAAATGAATATCATCGCGAGTCTTAGCTATTATGCTCATTGCTTCTATAGCGTAAGCCAAACCTTCATACTTGAAAAAAGTACCTACAAAGGCAACCACTTTCTTACCTGCCAACTTCAACGATTGTTCTAACTCGCTATCTCGCTGATAAGATGGTTGAAAGTTCTCAATATCGACCGCATTAGGAGTGATAAATATTTTACTTTCTGGAATGCCTCGTTTAATTAAATCGGTTTTTAAGCCTTGACAAATACAGCTAATCGCATCAGCTTTTTCGAAAGCTCTTTGTTCTATCGCTTTAATCATTCGATATTTAAAGCTACCTTCTTTGGTCTTCCCCGTATCTACAGCGGCATCTTCCCATAAAGCTCTGACTTCATAAGTTACAGGAATATTATATTTTTTACCGACTTTAACTGCAGCTAAAGCATTGAACATCGGAGAGTGAGTTTGGATAACATCAGGTTTGTCTGCCAATACAGCTTTTTCGATGCGTTTAGCCAAATGGTTGATGTGCAATAAATAATTAATAAAAGGAATTTTAGTGAGTAAAGATTTAGATTTTTCAGTACGTTGATAAATAACACCATCAACATCTTCTTCTAAAGCTTTAAAATCTTGATAGCGTTGACTTGTTAACTGATTAGTTGTAACTCCAATTTTTCGTTGATGACGAATTATTGCGTCAGAACGTAAAGAATAACCACTAATATTTGGCCTAGAATATTCCAGCACATGTAAAACTTTCACACTATTTCCTTTTTTCAATTTATATAACTCATACTTTGATATAGCTAAATTTTATTAACGCGCCTTATATCAATAAGTAGTTTATCTATCCTTTCCAAATATCTAATTATCTAGTGTGTCTATAAACATTAAAATTTCAGCTGTTTTTTCTTCCATCAAAATGCGATCTCCAATCGACTCAACATTAATACGCAATAATGGTTCGGTATTTGATTTTCGAACATTAAAACGCCAGTTATCAAATTTTAGTGATAAACCATCAACATTTTCAACTTCCAGCGCCTGACCTAAGTATCGTTCAGAAATTTTAGTCAATACAATATCAGCATTAGCAACCGTACGGTTTATTTCACCTGAAGACGGGTATTTATTGATGCGTTCACAAACCATTGAAGAAAGTGTTTTACCCGATTGACTCATCAATTCAGCTACCAATAGCCATGGGATCATACCACTATCACAATAATTAAAGTCTCTAAAGTAATGGTGAGCACTCATTTCTCCACCATATATAGCGTCTTCTTTGCGCATTCTCTCCTTTATAAAGGCATGTCCAGTTTTACATTGAATAGCAATACCTTTATTCTTTTCAATAATATCAATAGTATTAAGTGTTAAGCGTGGGTCATGTATAATTTTTTCATTAGGGTGTTTTTGTAAAAAAGCTTCTGCTAATAAACCAACAATATAATATCCTTCAATGAAATTACCTTTTTCATCAAATAAGAAGCAACGGTCAAAATCTCCATCCCAAGCTATTCCCATATCAGCCTGATGTGCTAACACCGCATCACTGGTCGATTGTCTGTTTTCGGGTAATAATGGGTTAGGGATACCGTTGGGAAAGTTACCGTCTGGTTGGTGGTGAACTTTAATAAACTCAACAGCTATGCTATTTTCAACAAAGTGTTTTTCTAAGACATCAATCACATGCCCTGCTGCGCCATTACCAGCATTAACTACTAATTTGATTGGCTTTAACGCTTTACTATCGACATATGTTAATAAGTGTTCAACAAATGGAGCTAAATTACTTTTCTCTCGATAATTTCCCTTTGTTAAACCTTCAATAAATTGATTTTTTTCAGCTAAGACCTTTATTGCTAATAAACCAGTATCACCACTAATAGGTTTACTTTGCTCACGAACCAGTTTTAAGCCGTTATAATCTTTTGGATTATGACTAGCCGTAACCACAATACCGCCGTCAACTTTCAGGTGAGCTGTAGCAAAATATATTTCTTCAGTACCTGCCAAGCCTATATCGATAACATCACAGCCTTCGTCCATAATACCCTGAGCGAGGGCTTGTTTTAATGTTGGTGTTGATAAACGAATATCGCCACCAATAACGACTGTTTTTGCCGAAAGATATTGAGCAAATGCACGACCAATACGATAAACAATATCCTCGTTAAGTTCATCACCTAAACGCCCACGAATATCGTAAGCTTTAAAACAAGTTAGCTCTGTCATTTATCGTCACTCCGACCATATTTATCTTCAAAGCGAACAATGTCATCTTCACCAAGATAGGAGCCGGATTGTACTTCTATCAATTCCAAATCCACTTTCCCCGGGTTTTCCAAACTATGAACAGTGCCAATAGGAATATAAGTTGATTGGTTTTCAGTTAATAAAAACTCTTCATCACCATTTCTCACTTTCGCGGTGCCTGACACTACAATCCAGTGTTCCGCACGGTGGTGATGCATTTGCACCGAAAGTTTGGCTCCCATTTTTACGGTAATGCGTTTTACCTGAAAACGTTCGCCATTATCAACAGAGTCATAACGGCCCCATGGACGATAAACTTCGCGATGATGAATATGCTCTGTCCGTTTTGTATTTTTTAGTTGTGCAACAATATTTTTTACGTCCTGCACTGAATCTTTATTGGCAACCAAAACAGCATCAGGGGTATCTACAATCACAATATTATCTAAGCCGATAGTAGTTACCAAACGGTCTGACGAGTGTATTAAACTATTGCTTGTCGCTTGCGTAATAACATCACCATGGGTAGCGTTATTGTTTTCATCTTTGTCTAATTCACTCCATAATGCCGACCACGACCCCACGTCATTCCAGCCTGCATCTAATGGCACTACCACGGCACTATCCGTTTTTTCCATAACAGCATAGTCAATTGACTCTTCTGGACAAGCAGAAAAAGCATCATTATCTATACGTAAGAAGTCCATATCCGCATTCATGTTGGTTGTTGATTTTTCACAAGCTTGATAAATATCAGGTCTGAATTTTTTCAATTCTTCTAGATAACGTTTAGCTTTAAAAACAAACATACCGCTGTTCCAATAAAACTCACCTGAGTCGACATAATCTATCGCTGTGGCTAATTCAGGTTTTTCAACAAATTTATTCACTTGAAAAGACTCTGAACCTTTTTGTAGTTCATCACCTCTTTGAATATAACCATACCCTGTGTGCGGTTCTGTAGGCACAATTCCGAAAGTCACTAATAAACCTTCGGTAGCTAAGTCATAAGCTTTATTAGCCGCGTCTTGAAACGTTCCTGTATCTTTTATATTATGATCTGAAGCTAGAACTAATAGAACAGCATCTGGATTTTCTTTATAAGCAATAAAAGCTGACAAAGCAATAGCTGGCGCGGTATTTCTACCAACAGGCTCAAGTAAAATTGCTTTTGCTGAAACATCTAACTCTCTTGTTTGTTCAGCCACAATAAAACGGTGATCTTCATTGCAAATAAAAATTGGTGCTTGAGCATTTTTTGGTAAACGCAATATAGTATTTTGCAGCATACTATCTTCATTGAACAAACGAATAAATTGTTTAGGATGTTGCTTTCTAGACAATGGCCATAGCCGAGTTCCACTACCACCACATAAAATTACAGGATAATAATTAGACATATTAAAGAATTCTCTTTTATTTAGATGCTTAAAGCGTGGGTTACCTACCCTTGCCAAACAATACAATTTCTACGGTACGAATAAGGATCAATAAATCCAATAAAAAGCTTCGGTGTTTAATATAATAAAGATCATATTTAAGTTTTTCTAATGAATCTTCTTCTGTCACACCGTAGGGGTATTTAAGTTGAGCCCAGCCCGTTAACCCAGGCTTAACATTATGGCGTTCATTATAATATGGAAGGTTCTTAATTAGCTGCTGAACAAATTCTGGACGCTCTGGACGTGGCCCTACAAAACCCATGTCGCCACGTATAACGTTAAGAATTTGCGGTAATTCATCGATTCGATATTTACGAATGAATTTACCTATTTTAGTGGTTCTATCGTCATTTTCAGATGCCATTTGTGCGCCATTTTTTTCGGCGTCAATACGCATACTTCTAAACTTAATAATATTGAATGCTTGTCCGTCCAGACCTACTCGCTCTTGAAAATAAAATATTGGCGCACTCAAACCTTCATCTAACTTAATAAGTATCGCTGTAATCAGCATTATTGGCCAAGCAACAAGGAATAATACAACACCCATCGTTGCGTTAAATATCCAATCAAGTGTATTTCTTAAATGATTCCCAGAAGCAAAACCATTAGAATATATAACCCAACTCGGATAAATTAAATTAACGGCGATCTGTCCGGTTTCTCTTTCGATGAAATCTAATATTTCAGTAATTTCAACACCACGAATTTTACAAGCAAATAATTCATCTACAGGTAAATTACCGCGACGTTCATCATTAGCAACAACAATTTCATCAATATCATGTTCTAAAGCATAATTAACCAAGGAGCCTTCAATAATCAATCTATTTTCATTAACAATACCACCATGTTCGGTATCGCCATCCATCACAACAAACCCGTGAACATAAAAGCTCTGGCGGTCAACATCACGACGCATTCTTTTTTCGATTATAGAGGCTCGTTCACCAGAGCCTAGCACCAATACATGACGTTTATTAAAACCAAAAAAGTCGACTTGTAAGGTGAAATACCTAAAACTACTACCAATAATTAAACCAAAAAAAGATGCCATCGCCAATATTTCTACAGCTAAGGATTGTTCGCCATAAAATGGATTAATGAGTGTGACAATGAAAAATGCAATGGCAACTGAAACCAATAAACGGCGAATTATTCCACGAAAATTCTCCCGTAGTTTTGAATTGTATAAGCCGAGAGCTAGAGAAGATAGTTGTACAACAAAAGCAAAAATAATACCGTAAATGACTAATATATTAATTGGAATGTCTTTATGTTCAACCAGTAGAAATAAACTATTAAGATAAACAGTTAAAATCAGCGAACCAGCAAATAAACAAAGTTCAAGCAGTACAAGCGATTTACTACCTGTAGAAAGATCACGAAATTTTGGACTAGACATAATTAAATAAGGCTTCCATTGCAATTAAAATGGCTAAATATCTGACTACAAAATTGCTAAAAGATAGTGTACAGATAAATTTGTAATATGATATCAGCTGTTTGCCTCTTTTTAAATAATCTTTTACTTTAGATCAACCCGTTAGTTTTATGTTAAAAAATGTGCATCCCTTGTAAAAATCAAATACAATCTGTTTGTTTATTACATAATTATTCAAATTTAGTTGTACATAGAAGGTTACCACCATGGAATTTCGTTTTATTACTAATCTTAAAATAATGTTAGTTGTTATAGTTGTACAACTTATTACTGCCTGTAGCTCACCAACTTTACCCACAGCTTCCATACACCCGTCAACAACTGTTGATGCTGCTTCGTATAAGTATCTTGTTGGTGCTGGAGATGTTCTCAATATTTTTGTGTGGCGTCATGAAGATGTATCGGGCTCTTTTATTGTAAGACCTGATGGTATGATTACCACATCACTTGTAGAAGATATTGTAGTTTCAGGAAAAACGCCTACAGAAGTTGCACGTGAAATTGAAAAAACGTTAAGTACTTATCTAAGAGATCCTGTTGTTACGGTTACGGTTAACAATTTTGTTGGCCCATTTAGTGAACAAATTCGCGTAATAGGCGAAGCTTCAGAGCCTAAATCAATTAATTATACACAGTACATGACTCTGCTTGATGTCATGATTCAAGTAGGCGGGTTAACTGAGTTTGCCGACGGCAATGATGCTGTATTAGTTCGTATAGAAAATGGTAAACAAGTATTGTATGACATATTTATTGAAGATTTAATTAAAAATGGTGAAATAAGTGCCAATGTAGATATTTTGCCTGGTGATATCATCGTGATCCCTGAAACTTGGTTTTAAAACGTTTTTTTTAAAAGCTTAAGAATTACTATTTAACAAGTGTTTGTTGAAAGTTTTTAACAAACGAAACATCAGAGTACATAACAGCGATACTGTTATAGAGGTTGTGAATGCAAGAAGTAATAGAACAATTATTAGATTACCTAAAAGGAATTTGGATAAAACGACGCTATATAATGGTTTCTACGTGGCTTATTTGCCCCGTGTCATGGCTTTTTATCGCTCAGATGGATAATGTATACGAGTCTAATGCTCGGGTATATGCCGATACACAATCTATTTTAAGACCCTTATTAAGAGGATTAACCGTTGAAACTAATCCTGATACACAAATTCGCTTAATGGTCAGAACATTGTTAAGTCGCCCCAACCTTGAACGTATTTCACGAATGACCGACTTGGATGTGCAAGCAAGTACACCTCTAGAATACGAAAGCTTAATTTCAAGGCTTAAAAACAATATAATTATCAAAAAAACAGGAGGTAGAAAAGAAAACATTTTCACTATCTCATTTGAAGACAAAAATCCTGAAACTGCCCGTAATGTAGTGCAATCAGCATTAACCGTATTTATTGAAAATACTTTAGGTGAAAATCGCGCCGACAGCGACTCTGCACAAAAATTTTTAACCACACAAATTAAAGAATATGAGAATAGGTTACTTTCGTCAGAGGCTCGGTTAACCGACTTCAAACAAAAATATAGTGATGTTCTTCCTAATCAGTACGGTGGATATTATCAAAAATTAACCAGTACTAGAGAACAACTAAAAGGAATTGAACTAGGTTTATTAGAAACAAAAACACAACTAAAATCTGCAAAAAGTCAATTAACAAGAGCAACATCAAAATCTACACCAGGTTCAAACAGCGCTATTAAAGATAATAACTCTATTGAGACTATTTATGATAATCGAATAATTGAACTTGAGACACACTTAGATTCTCTATCACTTAAATATACTGATAAACATCCTGATGTAAAAGAGGTTGAAAAACGTTTAGTTCATTTAAAGAAGCAACGTTCAACCGAAATAGCACAATACGTTTCTACTGACAGTGATGATGGCTCTACAGGGTCGCTATTAAATAAAAACCCCGTTCTTCAAGAAATTCAAATTCAAGTGAATCAATTAGAAAATGTTGTTGCTTCATTTACTGTCCGAGCTAAGAATTACCAACAACAAGTAAAAGATCTCGAAAGTAAAATTCATATACTACCTGAAATAGAAGCAGAACTTGTTGCTCTAAATCGCGGCTACGATATTACTAAAGAGAAGTACGAGCAACTACTAAATCGAAAAGAAACAGCAGAATTAGCAAAACAAGCTGATGAAACTACAAACAAAATACAATTTAAAATCAATGACCCTCCTCGTGCATCAACCCTACCTATAGGCCCAAAACGATTATTATTATTAATTGCTGCAAC
>JALJPB010000044.1 GCA_022969175.1 Colwellia sp.
CTATATTGTTGCTTCTATAAATCATCCTTATGGTTCGGGGATATCTCAGCTTTTAAGTGGCAACACCGTATATGCTCAAAGACTACCAGAAGATAACTTAGGTGCTGATCTTAAGTTATGGTCTGACGATCAACTTTTTGTTTTAAATCAGCTGCAGAATATAAATCTAGATACTGACAGTGTTTTGTATGGACGATTAGATCAACGTATCGGCACTATGGGGCACTCATATGGTGGTGCTGCAGCATATTACTCAGCTTGGCAAGATGATAGAGTTCAAGCCGTTATTAATCTTGATGGAACCATCTTCAATCGAGAGGGGAAAAACATAGACCAACCTTTCATGTACATGCAAAATGATGATGGTTATGATCATAATATTTTTGAACAAGTTAATAATGATGGCTACGCGGTGGTATTTCACCATCAAATTAGGCACCATTCCTTTGCTGATTATGTACTCTTTTGGGCGTGGGATTTCCCAGAAAACAAACCTTTTGGGTCAATGGATAGCCATGCGGCTCTTTTATTCATCTCAGAGCTCAGTGACCAGTTTTTCGATAGGTATTTTAATGATAATTCAGCCCCATTTTTAAATAATGAAAAAACACCGCCTGAAGGTGTGCAAATCATAAAGTTTTAAATAGTTATTCGGCGTTCTTCATATACCGGTTTAAACACTTCAAAGAGTAATGTATGGGTTTATATAAAGGATTTTTATTAAGTATTTTGGTTTTATCAGCAAATGTTTATGCTGATGTTCAGATTGACGGGATTTGGAAGCATACTCAAAAGCCAGCATGGCTCGAGATTAAATTTCAATCGGGTGTTGGAGCACTATCGGTTCAACGTCATGATAATAATATAAAAGCTGCAGGACTTAATGTTATCAAAAATATTAAGCCTGTTATAAATCAATCATCACAATGGGCTGGTCAAATGTATTCAGCAGCAGAAGGTGGCTATGTTGATGTAGTGCTTATTTTAATTAACTCATCAACTATCACAATATTTGAAAGTTCAGATTTAGATAAAGCTAATGAAATACTTCGAATAACAAGAGAGTAGAATTAACATATAACTCAAGAAGTTGGAGCTGTTTTTCATACAATATTATTTGGGAGATGGCCTATAGGTTAGTAATAACCTCACAGAGCATGATAACTAATTCAATTATTGCTTTTTTCGCTGTTCTTTTTCCTCCAAGTTTAGTGTCACTTATAGGTTACGTTTTGCTGGTGGTAATGTATATTATTAGAAGAGTAACACTGACACCTAACGCCTAAGACCTACCACCCAATGAAGTCTAGTGTAAAATGGGTTAAACAGAGTTTCGATTGGGAAAATACAGCTGGCTATTTTCACTGTGTTAAACAATTTTTTGCCAACACTATTATTACCCTTTAACCGGAGGAGCTGCTTTTTGTTTACGGAAAGTCCTGAAGAATTCATTGATAACTCATCAATAGGTATCCATGCTGTGTCACCTGAAGGCATGATCATTTATGCTAATTTGTGCGAGCTTAAAGTTTTAGGCTATACAAAAAGTCAATATGTTGGTCATCACGTTTCAGAGTTTCAGATGGATGAAAGTTGCTTATCTGATATGATGATGCGTTTAGGTCGATTAGAAAAATTAAAAAATTACCCTGCCAGAGTACAAGGGCATGATGGCATTAAATATGTTATCTATAACTCTAGTGTTTATGAGGAAGATGGGGAATTTAAACATACCCGTTGTTATGGTACTGAGGTTGAAAAAGTTATTTACGATGTTTTTTTAAAACATCATGAATAACTTTTTTAAATAGGGTTTACTTACGATCAAATTAACCGGTGGCGTTTATTTTTTCGTTGCTAAATCTAGCTACCCTTAGCTCTCAAGTTTTCCCTCTTAATGGGTAGCAGTACTATAAACATGTAATTGTTCACTAAGCTACCATTCTCGTTTTACTAGACAACCATGATAGCTATGAGAACTATCAGGTTAAAAAATGGAGAAATAGGAGTAATTAATAGCGGCAATTTTTCTTGGTTTTAACCTTGATACTAAGTGCAGTGAGTTTATTCATTATTATTTAGTAATTTATTGTGGCATTATTGACGAATAACTAAGGATAGTACTAGGGTTTATTACACCTCTTGATATTTCTTGAAATACCTTCCTAATACATGCCAATAAGTAGGAATATCTTTGCCAAAAAACATTAAAATAATGCTACTTTTATCCGGCATCTTATCGCTTGGCTTTATCGCGACTAATATGGTCGGCTATTTTGTTGCCAGAGCATCTTTGGCGAGTCAAATCTCCAATGATACTTTACCCTTGATAGGCGATAACATTTATTCTGAAATTCAAAGAGATTTGTTACAGCCGATTATCATTGCATCATTAATGGCAAATGATACTTTTTTAAAAGACTGGGTTACTCGTGGTGAGAAAAATCCAAAGGAAATTCAGAAGTATTTAAAAACAATACAAAATACTTATAATACCGTGACCAGTTTTTTCATTTCTGATAAAAGCCTTAACTATTATCACCCTAGTGGAATATTAAAGAAAGTATCACCAACACTTGCTAGTGATCAATGGTATTTTCATGCCAGAAATCTTAAGACAACTCATGAATTAAATATTGATTATGATCCATCGAAAAATGATGAGTTAACGGTTTTTATCAATTACAAAGTAATGGATGCAAATAATGATGTCCTTGGCATTACTGGCGTCGGCTTAGCGTTATCTCAAGTACAAAACTTAATAGAACTCTATCAACAAAAATATAACAGAGAAGTATTTTTTATTGATTTAAAAGGAGAAGTGACACTTTTTGGCTCTGCCTACCAAGGGGATATCGATTTTAGCCATGACATTAATGGCATTAACATCAAAGATAAAATTCTAAACAATGGCAGTGCATCAGTCAGTTATCCTAAAGGCTCTCAGAATATCATGGTAGATAGTCGCTTTATTGAAGAGTTTAACTGGTACTTAATTATTAGACAAAGTGATAAAGATCTCGATGGAAGTATTTTCGATTCACTATTACTTAATCTATTTATTTCACTGATGATCACCATTATTGTGCTTAGTCTAACTTGGCTAACTTTAGGTGGTTATCAGAAAAAATTAGAAGAAATGGCCATCACTGACAAATTAACCGGTCTAAATAATCGCCAAATGTTCGATCCCATACTCGATCAAATGTTTCAATTGGCAACAAGAGATGGCTCTGAGTTATCGGTACTTATTTTGGATATTGATGATTTTAAGAAAGTTAACGATCAATATGGACATCCCTTTGGCGATCAAGTTTTAGTTGAAGTGGCTAAATTGTTAAAAGAATCGACCAGAGACTCTGATGTGCTTTGTCGCTGGGGCGGTGAAGAGTTTTTGTTATTAATGCCCGATGCGAGTAGTGTTGAAGCGTTAAAATTTACCCAACACTTACAGTCAAGGTTCGCTAACTTAAACTTAGTCATAGAAAAAACAAATATAAAGGTTGAGTTTAGTATTGGCATAGCAAGTAAATGTGCTACGGATGAGCCAAGCCATTTTATTTACCGTGCTGATCAGGCTTTACTGCAAGCTAAACAAAACGGGAAAAACCAAATAGTTGTTGGCTAAGCCATAGGCTTATTTATCGGCATTAGCTGAATGGTTAATAAATACCTTCACTAAAGCGTTAACTCGTCTTTTTTAGCCTTCTTTGTTGATGGATCTTTTATAATACTGAAAAGGTATCCAAGCTCCGACATAAGTCCATCCTTTAGCTTCCATGTTTTCTTGGGTTTGCCATGAAAAACTAATTAGTCTTTTATGTTGCCATTGCTGCTTCGATTCTTCTACCAATAAGCAAAGTGGGCCAAATCCAACTAAATGATTACCTGCTTTACCTTGAACTTTTAATAGCTCCATTTCATTAAAAGCATTAGCACCTGCTATTCGATGAGTTGTTTTGCTAGTCGTGTTAGTTGTATCTGCCGCATTAGGATTAAATCTCTGTTGCGCCGCTTGTCTGCTAATACCAAGGACGTCACCAATTGCGGTCCAAGAATGTTGTAACCGTCTGGCCTGATGTACAGCGTCGCTCAACAAATCAGCGCATTCTTTATGGGCAATATCTGCAGAATGTATTAAACGAAGGTAGGAAGGGCTATTTTCTTCATGTTGATCATTAGAAAATACCGGGCTTAAAACAGCTTCTTCAATAGCGTTGCGTAGTTTCTTCCGTTCCTTAGTATCAATTGTTCTTTTACTGTTACCGTTATTATCTTCAGGGAGGCTCATGATAGGATCCTTTTTAGTGCAAAGTTACGCATTATTTTGTCAATATTATGTTGACAACGTTCTAGTGTCAAGGATTTATTGACAGTTGGTTTTTCAAAAAGACCTGAAAAAATAAAATACTTCTTTTATCACTTAAAGAATAAATAACCAAGCAGGTTGCACTTAAGTTTAAGAATATAACTGATGCTTACTCTAGTTAACTCAATACGTTAAGTCTCTGACTACTGTTGTGCAATTTAGGATTTGAATAATTTTGATTTTGATAAAAGGTAAAAATATAAGGGTTAACGATTAATTTACTTAATTTCTCTTTCGACTATTTATCGCTTTACGTTATACTGCCGCGCTAAAACAGTAACCAAGTATTTAACTCGCGGAGAACACTATGCACAATCTGTATTACAAAGGGCGTATTCATACCAGAGAGAACCATGTAAAAACAGGTTATAACACTAAGCGTACCGTTAAGCTTGGCACTGAAAAAGATCCATTAACCTTAGTGGTTAACAGCGATGAAAGAAAATTAGCAGTAGAGGCTCAAGTGAGTGAATACAAACTTTTTGCCAATATAACTGTAGACAGTACTATTGATGAAGATATCATTGAACTTACCGCAGTACTTAATAAGCCTGTTACCACTAAGTTTGATAAAACCCCTAACCGTAATGATCCTTGTTCATGCGGAAGTGAAAAGAAATATAAAAAATGTTGTGGGTAACAGCGTTTTATTTTCTATGATGTAGTTGAATTAAAATCAAAGATAGATTTAATAACTCATTGGCTGTTTATTTTTTAATTTTAAATACCACCTAGTTACTTATTGAAAGCCTGATACTAAAATCAGGCTTTTTTTTACCTAAATTTTATCGGGTATAACAAAATAATTGCAACCATCTGGCCATCTAAACGTTTAGATGTTGACATAGCTAGCAATCTAAGTCACATTATACGCA
This sequence comes from Colwellia sp., assembly GCA_022969175.1. Taxonomy (GTDB): domain Bacteria; phylum Pseudomonadota; class Gammaproteobacteria; order Enterobacterales; family Alteromonadaceae; genus JALJPB01. Next base: position 5,245 of record JALJPB010000044.1, read on the forward strand.
ATACTCGTTTCATTAAAATTTGCCTTCGTTTTAGGTTTTTACTTATGCCAATTAAAATACCCGATCAACTACCCGCATTGTCTGTGTTAGATAAAGAAAATATCTTCGTGATGTCAGAGCACAGAGCTGCGAACCAAGAAATTCGTCCGATGCAGGTCGCTATTTTAAACTTGATGCCCAATAAAATTGAAACCGAAGTGCAAATTTTGCGTATGTTGGCCAATACTCCCCTACAAATTAATGTTGAGTTTATCCGTATACACGCCAATGAGTCTAAAAATACGCCAACAGAGCATCTTGAAAACTTTTATTGTTTGTTTGATGATATTAAAGACAAACAGTACGATGGTTTAATTATTACCGGTGCGCCTTTAGCATTACTCGATTACAGTGAAGTAAGCTTTTGGGATAAAATTTGCCAAGTTTTTGATTGGGCTGAAAAAAATGTGACTTCAACGATGTTTTCTTGTTGGGCAGCTCATGCCGCGCTCTATCATCACTATGGTTTGAATCGTCATTTACGCCCACAAAAGCTTTCAGGGCTTTATAAACACAGCGTTTGTGATGTAAAAGAGCCATTAACTCGCGGCTTTGATGAGTGTTTTAACGTACCCCATTCACGTTACGGTTATATTGATAAAAAAGATTACCAATCAATTGAACAGTTAAAAATAATTGCAGAATCGCCTGAGGCCGGCGTTTATTTAGTCGCCACTGAAAATAAACAACAGGTCTACCTAACTGGCCATCCAGAATATGATGCCACTACACTGCATGAAGAATTTTTACGTGACTTAGCGGTAAATAATAGTGCACCGATGCCTGATAATTATTACCCTGAGAACGACAATAAAAATTCACCGGTAAACTCATGGCGTAGTCACGGTAGTTTATTATTTACTAACTGGTTAAATTATTACGTATACCAAATAACCCCGTATAAACTTGATGCCGATAATATTCAGGCGATACAAACAACACTGTCTGGAGAATCTTTTGAAAAATAATATCGCAGAAAGTCCAAACCAAAGCCAAACCAAAGGCGGCCTGCAAAAATCAGCCTCTTATCAGTTATTAGAAGAGCAACTGGCCAAGCGAATTTTAATTCTTGATGGCGCTATGGGTACAATGATCCAAGCGTATAAATTTGAAGAGCAAGATTACCGCGGCGATCGTTTTGCTGACTGGCACAGTGATGTAAAGGGCAATAATGATTTATTAGTATTAACCCAGCCTGAAATAATCAAAGCCATTCATCTTGAATACCTTGAAGCGGGTGCTGATATATTAGAAACCAATACTTTTAACGCCACCACCATTGCCATGAGCGATTACGACATGGCTGATTTAAGTGCTGAAATTAATTTAGTCGCAGCACAAATTGCCCGTGCAGCGGCGGATGAATTTACCGCAAAAAATCCAGATAAACCTCGTTTTGTTGCCGGTGTGTTAGGGCCAACTAACCGTACATGCTCTATTTCTCCAGATGTAAACGATCCAGCATTTCGTAATGTAACTTTTGATGAGCTCAAAGATGCCTATATAGAGTCGACCAAAGCTCTTATTGAAGGTGGCTCAGATATAATTTTAATTGAAACCATTTTTGATACCTTAAATGCTAAAGCAGCAATTTTTGCGGTTGAAACTGTTTTTGATGAACTGCAGCTTCGTTTACCCGTTATGATCTCTGGCACTATCACCGATGCTTCAGGCCGTACGTTGTCAGGTCAAACTACCGAAGCTTTTTATAACTCGCTACGCCACGCTAAACCAATTTCATTTGGGCTAAACTGTGCATTAGGTCCTGTTGAGTTGCGCCAATATGTCGCAGAATTAAGCCGTATATGTGATACCGCAGTTTCTGCTCATCCAAACGCAGGGCTACCCAACGCTTTTGGTGAATACGACTTTACCGTCGAAGATATGAATACCCACGTTAGTGAATGGGCCAACGCAGGTTTTTTAAATATTATTGGTGGTTGTTGTGGCACCACGCCTGATCATATTAAAGGCATGTTAGACAGTGTTGCAACTATTGCTCCTCGAAAAGTAGAGCCTCGTAAAATTGCTTGTCGTCTTTCAGGCCTAGAAGCACTGACCATCGATAGTAACAGTTTATTTGTTAACGTTGGTGAACGTACCAATGTTACAGGCTCAGCAATGTTTAAGCGTTTGATCACGGAAGAAAACTACGATCAAGCCATCGCAGTCGCTTTGCAACAAGTAGAGAACGGCGCGCAAATCATCGATATTAACATGGATGAAGGCATGCTCGACTCTAAAGCGGCCATGATTCGCTTTTTAAACCTTATCGCTGGTGAGCCTGATATTGCCAAAGTTCCGATCATGATTGACTCTTCTAAATGGGATATTTTAGAAGAAGGCTTAAAGTGCATTCAAGGTAAAGGCATAGTTAACTCGATAAGCTTAAAAGAAGGCGAAGAAAACTTTAGAAAACAAGCTGAGTTATTACGTCGATATGGCGCTGCCGTTATTGTTATGGCTTTTGACGAAAAAGGACAAGCAGATACACGAATACGTAAATATGAAATATGTAAACGTGCCTACACCATATTAGTTGATGAAATTGGTTACCCGGCAGAAGATATTATTTTCGATCCTAATATCTTTGCCGTAGCAACAGGTATTGAGGAGCATAATAACTATGCGGTAGATTTCATTGAAGCCGTAGGGGATATCAAACAAAATCTACCCCATGCAATGATCTCGGGTGGCGTCTCGAACGTATCCTTCTCATTTCGTGGTAATAACCCTGTACGAGAAGCAATTCATGCGGTGTTTTTATATCATGCGATTAAAAATGGCATGGATATGGGCATAGTAAACGCAGGCCAACTCGCTATTTATTCTGATGTTCCAGACAACTTACGCCTAGCAGTAGAAGATGTTATTCAAAATAGTGACGACGGCGCTACCGAGCGTTTATTAGACGTTGCTGAAGAATATCGCGGGCAGGGCGGCACTAAAGTCTCAAAAACTGATTTGACGTGGCGTGAACTGCCAGTAAATGAGCGTTTATCATATGCCTTAGTTAAAGGGATAAATGAATTTATTGTTGAGGACACCGAAGCGGCAAGGCTAATTGCTACACGCCCTTTAGATGTTATTGAAGGGCCACTGATGGATGGTATGAATACCGTTGGTGACCTATTTGGTGCTGGCGAAATGTTTTTACCTCAAGTGGTTAAATCTGCCCGAGTAATGAAACAAGCTGTGGCACATTTAAACCCATTCATTGAAGCTGAGAAAACAGAAATAAAGTCAAATGGTAAGATTTTATTAGCCACGGTAAAGGGGGATGTTCACGATATTGGTAAAAACATTGTTGGTGTGGTGCTGCAATGTAATAACTACGAGATTATTGATCTTGGCGTTATGGTTTCTTGTGAAGATATTTTGCGAGTAGCGAAAGAAAAAAATGTCGACATTATTGGTCTTTCTGGTTTGATCACCCCATCACTAGATGAAATGGTTTATGTGGCTAAAGAGATGAAGCGACAAAACTTTAACTTACCTTTATTAATTGGCGGCGCTACTACATCAAAAGCCCACACGGCGGTTAAAATTGAGCCTCAATACGAACATCCTGTTATTTATGTATCGAACGCATCACGCTCAGTGTCGGTAGTCAGTACCTTGTTGTCTGATGAGAAGAAAGCTGATTTTGTTGCCAAGACAAAAGATGAATATGTGCGAGTCCGTGAACGCCATTATAAAAAAGGACCACGCTCTACCTTAATATCATTAGAGCAAGCGCGAGAAAATGCTACGCCTATCAGCTTTGAAAACTATCAGCCAACTAAACCTAATAAATTAGGGGTAACGGTGCTGAGCGAACTTGATTTAAGTGAAGTGAGAAAATACATCGATTGGACGCCATTTTTCATGACTTGGCAGCTATCGGGTAAATACCCTAAAATTTTACAGCATGAACTAATTGGTACTGAGGCAACTAACTTATTTAAAGATGCCAACGACATGCTTGATGATGTTATTAACAACAAAAAATTAAGCGCAAAAGCTGTATTTGGTTTATTCCCAGCAGCACGAACAGAAGACGATATTGAAGTATACGGTTGTAATAGTGAAACAGGTGAAGAAAATCGCGATGAATTAGTAATGAAGTTGCACCAACTTCGTCAACAAAGTAAAAAGCCGGCAGGGCAATTTAATCGCTGTTTATCAGACTATGTTGCCGAAAAAGGCTCAGGTATTGATGATTATATTGGCGCATTTGCCGTTTCATCAGGATTTGGCGTTGAAGAGTTGGTGAAAGTATTTGACGCCGACCATGATGCTTATAACAGTATATTAATTAAGGCCGTGGCTGACAGATTAGCAGAAGCGAGTGCTGAATATTTACATGAAAAAATTCGCCGTGAATATTGGGGTTTTGCTAAAGATGAAAGCCTTGATAATGACGCGTTAATTCGTGAGCAATACCAAGGTATTCGCCCAGCTCCTGGTTATCCAGCATGTCCTGAACATACGGAAAAAGGCTTGTTGTGGAAATTACTTAATGTCGACGAAAACATCGGCTTGGAGCTGACTTCAAGTTATGCCATGTGGCCTGGTGCTGCGGTAAGTGGCTGGTATTTTGCTCATCCTGACGCAAAGTACTTTGCAGTGGCCAAATTGAAAAAAGATCAAGTGATTGATTATGCTAATCGAAAAGCCATGACTTTACCTCAAGCCGAGCGTTGGTTATCTGCAAATTTAGATTATGAGCCTGAGTAAACTCTAAGGGCTTAAAATATGATAATGGTTAGTGATATTCACTAACCATTTTTTTTTTTTGCACATTTTTGTTGGTTTTTTGCTAAATAGCGAGTTAATTGAATTGGGGCAAATGTTGATATTTGTATTATAGTTATTTTTATTGATATTTAACAAAGGCATTAATTTTTTGACTATAAAACGATTGGCTTTATTTTGGTCCATGCTTTTAGTTTTCTTAACGTATTCTGTTTCTGCTGAACAATTAAAAGTTATATTAACGGAAAAAGGCCACCCACCATTTTCATTTGATGAAAACAGCTCTGAAAAGGGAATATATCTTGATATTTTAGCTGCGATTTCAGTTATTACTGGCGATAGTTTTATCATCACTTATTATCCGGCAATACGTAAACGCTATGTTTTTGCAAATGGACAAACTGATATTGAGCCCGGGGTAAATCCTATTTGGCGACAAAAATCTCGCGATGTTTCGATTTATAGTGTGCCTTTTGGTTTTTCTACAGACGTGGTGTTTTTTAGAGAAAATGAAAGTTTTAAGGTTGAAAAGGTTAGTGATTTAGCAGGACGAAAAGTAGTTACCGTTCGTGGTTATCATTACCCTGATTATGAGCAAGCTTTTAGCGATAAAGTTATCACCCGATATGATACTAATCATGAACTTGAGTTAGTGCAGTTTTTATATCAAGCTAATCGAGGGGCTGATGCGGGATTTATTAATAAGCACATCCTATTTTTTTATATGAAAAGAAATAATTTACGCTTCGATGTCGGTGACATTATTGATTCACTACCTGTTATGTTTCGATTTCACATCAGTAAAAAAGCTTCCTTGAAAAAGTTCAATAACGCATTAAATCAATTAATAAAAGATGGCACAGTCGATGCCATCTATAGCAAGTACAAGTAGAGTTCAAAAGGCTGCTTGTTACCATTGCTGATTATAAATAATTAAAATTATTATCACGAAAAATGAACAATAGTGTCTTAATGAGATATTGAGAGAAGTTAACTTTCAATAATTCAATTGATACTATACTTAAGGTTCAGAAATAGATTGGCTTAAGTATGTTGTTAAAAATTATCATCTTTAGTTTTACATTGATATTCTTGACCCTTTCATCTGAAGGTCTTGCAACTTCCTCTATTTCGCAACCCGTGATGATCTGTAATGATGGTCAGTGGCCACCCTACGGTTATTTAAGCAAAGATGGTAAAAGCATCGGCATCAGTATTGATGTTATTACTGCTATTTTTCAGCGAGAAAATATTCGTTTTAAAGTGATCACGTTACCCTGGAAGAGATGCCTACATTATGTTGAAATTGGAAAGTATCATCTTGTTACCGATGCAAGTATCAATGAAAAGAGGTTAAAAGCATTTATTGTTAGCGACGTAATATATGATATTAATCATGGATTATTTTATCAAAAAAATAAATTTAGTGAACCTAGCTTTAAAACAATCGATGCGCTTGAGCAATACAGCATTGGTGGTATATTAGGGTATAATTTTTCAATATATAATTTTGATACCAGCAAAGTAGATCAGAGTTCAACCGATGCTGAAAATTTGTTGGCGATGTTACGTTTTGGCCGGCATGACTTTGTTATTGGTTATGTGGAAATATTTCAGGCTATGGAGAGAGCTAACGTCTTGAGTCTTGAAGGTTTGGATTGGGTTGTTATACCTGAAACAACTTCTTTATCTTTTCACATGATGCTGAGTAAAAAAGCAGATAAGAAGTTGATGGAAATTATAAATGTAGGGCTTAAACGTATGGTTGAAGATGGTAGTTATCAGGACATTATCGACAACTACTATTGAGTGGTGATTTAACCAAATGAGAAACAAATGAAATTTGAAGAACATGTTGAACTACAATCTCCAAAGCTAAAAAATGATAATATTTATCTGCGGCCAACAAGGTTATCAGATTATGACGCGGTAAAAGCATACCGTCAAAATATTGATAATTGTCGATACATTCGTCCTCCGGATACTGATGAAGAAGTTTATAGAATCGTTGGCGAATTATCTAAATCATGGAAGTTAACCCAGGGTGTTTGGAATGGTTTAGCTATTTGTTTAACTGATGATGATACTGCTGTTGGAGAAATCGTCTTTAGAGTTGAAGATTGGCAGCATCAAAGAGCTGAGTTAGGTTATCGCTTAAGTGATACCGTAGCAGGAAAAGGTGTTTGTACACAGGCGGCTGACTTGCTTATTAGTTACTTATTTCATGAAATCGGTTTCTTTAAAGTGTCTGCAAAGTGCGATCCAAGAAACATCGCCTCTTATAAAGTGATGGAGAAGTTAGGTTTCAAAAGAGAAGCTTTTTTTAAAGGTCATTATTTGATGGGAAATGAATGGACTGATCAATATGATTATGGCTTATTGGCAAGTGAGTGGAAAAATAAATAGGGTAAAATAACAACTAATACACTATCCCTGAAAAGCTTTAGTCGAACAACATAGTTTGTTGATGGCATCACTTTAGGCTCAATGCTCATTGAAAGGAATGGTGATTTTATACCCTATTTTAACTATTTAAAGTGGCGATTAAAAAAATCAACAATCGTCTTATTCAAATGTACTTTAACATTTTTACCTCGCATACTATGTTTACTGCCTGGGTAGGTCATTAATTCAAATAGTTTGTTCTCGTCTTGCAATGCTTTAATCAATTTAGTGGTATGAGTAAACAATACGTTGTCATCAGCCATGCCATGATAAATCATTAATGGCCCTGTTAAACCTTTAATATAGGGGAAAACACTACTTTGCAGATAACCTTCCCTATTCACACTTGGGTGGTTTAAATAACGCTCGGTGTAATGGGTGTCGTATAATTGCCAGTCAGTTACTGGCGCGCCAGCAATACCCGCTTTAAAGTACTCTGAGGCTTTAAACATAGTCATCAATGCCATATATCCTCCGTATGAGTGACCATATATTCCAATGCGATCCTTATCAACAAATGACAGTGATTGTAAAAATTTTACGCCAGTGATCTGATCGTAAACCTCTACATTACCCAATTGCTGATAAATAGGAAATTCAAAAGAAGTGCCACGAAAGTTAGAGCCCCGGTTATCAAGTTGAAAAACCACATAACCTTGTTGCAACATATATTGTGTCATATCTGCCCCCTGAAATTGATTGGTTACACGCTGGGCATGAGGGCCGCCATAAACATTTACAATTACAGGGTACTTTTTGCCTGGTTCCATATCACGAGGTTTGTATAACTTGTAAAACAAGGTGGCGCTGTCATCGTTAGAGGGAAGAGAGCCGAATTCTGGCATAATTAATTGTTGATAAAAAGGTGATAGCGGGTGCTGCTCATCCAATTTATTCTCTGATAGCCAAGTGAGGTGTTCACCATCATTTTTATGTAAGCTGACTTGAGTTGGCGTTGTTATGTTTGAAAAATGATCAAGGTAAATTGGCGTATTTTTAGCAAAAGAAATGCTATGAAAGCCATTACGTTTACTAACCGGCACAATATGCTCAGGTGACTTACCATCAAGGGTGACCTTGTATAAGTGTCGCTCTAAAGGGGTATCAGCCCTGCCAGTAAAGTATAGCCAGCCGTTTTGCTCATCAACAGTTTGTAAGGAGTCAACCACCCAATTGCCTTTAGTTAGCTGGCTAAGCATATTACCCTGATAATTGAAGCGATATAAATGTTTGTAGCCATCGCGTTCAGAGGCCCAGATAAAACTATTATTGTCTTTTAAAAAATATAAATCGTTATGTAAATTAAGCCAGTGTCTTGAAGTTTCGGTCAAGACAAGTATATTTTTTCGTGACTTTAAATGATAAAAATTAAGTGTGAGTTTTTTTTGATCACGGCTTTGCCATTGATAGGACAAAGTTTTGCTATTCGGTAACCACTTCACCCGTGGAATATAAAAATCGCCTTTATCATCTTTTCCTTGGTCAAGTTCGATAAAACGTGTGTTTTTTCCTTTAACATCAACATAAGCTAATTTAACCTTTACATTGTTAGTACCTGCCGCAGGGTAGCGTTGTTCAATGAGTTTTATGTTATCAGCATATATTTCATTGCGAATAACTTTATTTACCCCTGATTCGTCTACTCTTAAAAAAGCAAGGTGCTTTTCATTAGGTGACCACCAATAGCCAGTCATTCGGCCCATTTCTTCTTGGGCAACAAATTCGCTCATGCCATTTTTTATCAAACCGCCACCATCGATGGTTAAAGGTAATTCTCTACCGGTTTTTATATCGAGAATATACAAGTTTTGGTTGCGAATAAATGAGATGAAATTCCCCTTAGGGGAGAATTTTATATCGGTTTCAAATGCTATTGTTTTAGTCAGGCGTTTTATCGTTTTATCTGCTAATTTGTAATAATAAACATCACCATTTAAGGGGAATAATAGTGCTTTAGATGTTGGTGAAAATAGGTATTCAATAATGCCCGTACCATAAATTCGCTGACGTTCTCTTCGCGCTTTCTCTTCATCAGATAATTGTACTTGGCCACTAAATAGCTCATCAGCGTTAACCAATAATTGAGTTGTGCTTTTCTCTATGTTGTATTCCCACAAATCGTATCGATTGACATCTTTTTCTTTAGCTTGTAAAAAAGTGACTCGCTTGCCATCCGGGGATATTTTTAAAGATTTGGGCGAAGGGCCATTGAGTGCTGGAGCTGAAAAAATACGTTCTATCGTTAACTCTTGAGCTGAGGTTGAAAAACTAAGACTGGTTAAGCTAAATACTGAAAAGCAAAAGATAAAAATTTTGGGCAGAAGATTAACGTTCATGAATAAACCATAGTTACAAAGCTGCTTGAGCTATTAAGAAAAATATTTGTAAACGCTTTAAATAATAACAGCAATCTGGGGTTTTGCTTATAATCGATTGCTGTTTATTTGTTTCAAGTGATGTATGGGAGATCAACACACCCTGGTATTATTTAATTAATTCTATGAGTTCATGAATTGTTTTAACAGGCACTATTTTAGCCCCTAAGCCTTCCATAGATTTATGATAATTACGAAAAGGGATAAATATTTGATTAAAACCATGCTGAGCAGCTTCTTTAACCCTTGGTACTCCACTGTCTATGGGTCTTACATCACCATTTAAACTTAACTCTCCCATAATACAGGTTTTTCTTGGTACGACAAATTCGTTCAGACTGCTAAGCATGGCGGTAACTAATGCTAAATCTATACAGGTTTCAGATTCATCAATCTTTAATCCGCCAATGATGTTGAAGAAGGTATCATGGTAGATTTTAGTTTTTGTATGTTTACGTAATATACCGGTTAACATTTTAATTCTATTCATGTTTAAACCAACACAAACTCTTTGGGGAAATTCTGCCTCAGTTTCAGTGGTTAAGCATTGTATCTCTAACAATAAGTTTCGGTTACCTTTACGAATACAAGTAATTGCCGAGCCTGGAGATTCGGTGGTGGAGCCAGACAAAAATATTTCGCTTGGGTTATCAACACTGACCATACCACGTTCGCTCATTCGGAAAATACCGACAGTATCTATATCGCCAAAACGGTTTTTATTAGCTCTTAGCGTACGTATTTGCCCATCGTTGGTATCAATGTGTAATAGCGCATCAACAATATGGACTAAAGTTTGTGGGCCGGCTATTTCATTATTTTTATTCACATGGGCAATAATAAACATAGTGACATCGTTTTGTTTACAATATTGTGTCAACGATTGTGCTGCACTTTTAACTTGAGAGGGCGAGCCGGGGGAGCCATTGGCATTTTCTGTGACAACCGCTTGAATAGAGTCAATAACGGCAAATTTTATTTGGTTAGCCTCTAATTCGTCAATGATTGCTTCAACGCTTGTTTCAGACAGCAGATAAAGCGACTCTGGGTCGTAGTCAAGTTTTAATCGGTCTACTCTGTTTTTAAATTGAGAGAGACTCTCTTCAGCGGTACAATACAACGAAGCGGTTCTTTTAGACATACGAGCAACTAGATCGGAAAGCAGGGTAGTCTTACCGGCACCTGGGTCGCCTGAAATAATATTTACCGAGCCAGTGGTAACACCACCACATAAAACCCTGTCAAGTTCACCAATGCCGGTTAATTGTTTTTCTGCTTCTGTGGCATGTATTTCATGAATTTTTTTTGAACCACCACCGGTACCACCGGCATAACCCGATGCAGATGCGCCTTTGCGGGTTGATTTTTTAGCGGTACTACTCGAAATTCGCATTTCAGCTAAAGTATTCCACGCGCCACATTTGCATTGACCTTGCCAGCGGGTGTAATTCATTCCGCAATCAGTGCAAACAAATTCTAATTTTGATGGTTTTGCCATTTGGCTTCCTTTATAAAAAAACTAAGGTCTATATGAAAATTCGATGTAGCCCATGTCAAAATGTCGTCACAATATCTAGTACAATCAAGGCACAGTTATTGCTTTTATATTCTAAACTTAAGTAAGTAAAATGAATTGTTTAACATTTTTACGGTAAATTTTTTCCTAAGATATCATTTTTTGCTTTAAATGATGGTTACTATTTTGCTAGCATCATTATTATATGTCTTTTAAGGGCTTCAAATTATACTTAAAAGTAATTTTATCGGTTTTATTAACTATTAAGAATTAATGATTAAAGATTTTTCTAAATATCAAAAAGTAATTGAGCAGTTTCGCGGCGAAGTATCAAAAAGTAATTTTGATGCTAAGTTTTCCTCGGTAGCTAAAGCGATCCCTAAAACTGAAAAGTTTCTTTTAAAGATGGAGTTAAAGCGGCTAGCTGGTCCTTGCACACGATTAATTGATTTACGTGGTCTTGTTGATGGTGAATGTCGAACCTTTGAATATGATGGAAAAACTCATTTTCTCGATGAGTTAGCAATTAAGTCATTTGAAGAAAATATAGATTATTATGGCAGCTATACTTTTGGCGTCTATGAAGCGGTAAAAAATACAAAAAACAATTTCCGGGTGATTTACCAAAATGAAAAATCTGGCATACAAGCGGTTAAAACGCTTGGTGATGATAAAAAAATTCTAGAAAAAATGCAATACCCGGCAAAGTTTTATCAATTTGGTCGCTACCATAATAGAAAAGAAGAGCGGATGAATTTTGCTATTCCACTATTGGTGACCTTAGATAATAATGATGTTATAGAGTCTACTAGTTCAGATATAAGTATTAATGGCTGTAAATTTCGTTTTAAAAGCGAAATAAAATTGGTGATTGGCCAATCTATTCGTCTTCGTTATACTGGATTAGAGCAAGAATTTCAATTTGGTGAAGACAGCAACTTTAGTTACCAAGTGCGTAGTGTTATTGCGGATGATAGTAACCAGTTAATTGGCGTCAAACGTTTAATCAAACAAAAGAATGATAGTTTTTCCCAATTCTTAGATGGTTTTATACAAGGCAATAAACGGCGGTATAAAATTAATTTAGATAATACCATTGATGCCTTACAGGCAAGAATGCTCGAACAGTTTGTTTTACCTAAATCAAACGAGCTGCCTGTATTTATAGATCAGACTAATGAAGAATTATTACCACGTTATGTATTAACCACTAATAACAATCAAGGTATCTTCCAATACTGGAAAGACGAAAAACATCGCAGTACCTTACATTACTTATTAAAAAAAGAACGTGTAACTTATTTGAAAACTAGCCTATTAACGGCAAAGACTCTAATTGTTTATAGCTTTGTCCATCATAATAAGGGCCAAAGTTTCTTTTATACTGCAGATGAACAAGAGTTAAAAAACAATGCTAAGTTTGCCAGTGAATTTCTAGGCTTTGCGGCTTCAAAATCAAGCTTTACTGTTTCTGAGTTAAGTTATCTACCAATTGACGTAGAAAATGCAGATTCGTTCTATACACTGTCAAATACTTTAACCCAAAAGAACCAATACTTGAATTTGCCGCTCTCAGAAGATGTTTATTCTACCCTTGAGAACTTGCCCGGTATTATTGTTATTAAAGATATAACCCATTCAACAATGGTCGCTGAATATCAAAGTTTGTCTTTTGACAATATTGATACAAGTTTACTAAAGCAATTTGGCCATAAACGCTCAACAACACCCTTAACTATTGATGAACTTGGTATTATTTATAAAAATCACCGTCAAGAATTAAGGTTTCATTACACGACCCCCGCTGTTATTGAAGCACAGGGCATTCAATGGCAGGGCAGCTCTCATGATTTTTCCACTTCAGGATTAAAAATTGAACTAGAAAGTAGTTCGGTATTAAAGAAAGGTGATGTGGTTAATTTAAATTTCCCCAAATTACAGAAAATAACGTCAGCCTTTGACTTAAGCCAGTTACCTTATGAAGTTATGCGCATTAACAAGAAAAAAACAATACTTAATTTAAGGGTTTATGTTAAAAAACATCAACATATTGGTCGTTCATTTTTCAAATTATTAATAGAAAAAAATAAAGATAAATTGACCACAGATGAATATACCAACTTGATACCTGGTTTACCTAAAGCATTAAGAACACTTTATGCGAGTAAACTGGCGACTCAGTCACTGGTGATTCAAACAAGTGGCAGTCGTTATAAAATTGAAACGATCACTTCAAGCTCAACACGAAGCGATTTATTAGCACAAATGGGGCAGTTAAGCGATCGTAAGAGCTACTACAACCTTTATCCACTGTTAAATAACTTGCAAGCCACAAGTTTATTCCATTCGAATTTGAAAAGAATGATTTCAAGCGATGAACCATTAACTAATGTTATTTATATCGCTATTAATCATGATGTTGAAAAAATAGATCAGGCGGTAACGACAAAGTTAGCGAGTGAGTTAAGCTCTGCTAATTTGAAAAAAATGTTTATCAGTAATGCTTTAAAAAAAGGCAGCTTTTTTTGTATTCAAACCAAACTTTCCAGAACTAATGAACCTGATATGGAGTATCTCAACCCAGAGTTAAGTTATATCAGTTCTTATGCCATTCATCGTGGTAAACAAATTGAACAAGAAATATGGAGTGTGGCGGGGATTGTTCAGCTCATTGACATTACCAAAGAAACTTTGTTTCGTCACCAAACAATCCCGCTAACTAGTTAGCGGGCGGTGTTCTATACAGCTTAGTTAATTTTTATTTTAACCAATGTAAAAGGCAATCTAGCCCACTATAATTAATACAGCTATCCGCTTGGGCAAGGACTATTGGTTTTGCATGATAGGCAACACCTAGATAGGCTGCAGCCATCATTACTAAGTCATTGGCACCATCACCCATTGCGACGGTTTGATTTTTATCAATATTATATTTTTCAGTTAATACTGCCAATGAGTTAGCTTTAGCTTGAGCATCAACCACATTGCCTAATACCTTACCGGTTAACTTGCCATTTTCTATTTCTAACTTGTTAGCAAAACTGGCATCTAATCCTAACATTCTTTCTAAATGCTCAGCAAAATAGGTAAAACCACCTGATGCAATGGCAATACGCCAGTTATATAGTTTTAATTGTTGAATAAGTGTTTCCAGACCTGGCATTAACGGGATGTTTTTAGCAACATCTTCCAGTATTTTTTCGGGCGCATCTTTTAACGTTGAAACTCGTTGATGTAAACTTTGGGCAAAATCAAGCTTTCCTTGCATGGCAAGTTCAGTAACTGCAGCAACCTGCTCACCAACACCTGCTAGCATCGCAATTTCATCTATGCATTCAATTTCAATGGTTGTCGAGTCCATGTCCATTACTAATAAACCAGGAATTGTTAACTGAGGGGCGTTCTCTAATAAAGCGGCTTCAATTGAATTTTTTAGGGACAATTGTGCAAGTATTTCTCGAGACTTTTTAAGATCTTTACTTGTGACATTAAAACGAAAGCTAACGAGGTTATTTCGATGGTTAATAGCATTAAGTGCCGTTAGTGACAGTTGGCATTGCTCGACTATTTCTATTAATAACAAGTAACTAATGTTGCTAAATACAACTAACTCCAATTGATTTTCATGAGAAAATGTTAAAGATTGATTAGCGGATTCAGCAGTATCAAGTAAAGCGATGTTTGCAGAAATAATAATTTTAGCTGCAGACAAGTTGCAATAACAAGGGAAACTAGCACTGTCTTGGTTTACGGAAATATATTGCTCGACTGTGAGACTTTTATTTTCTTTAATGGCTAAAGTTTGTACTGTAATGGACAAGTTAAACCTCTTTTATTAATGGTATGTTGGTGGCGACTAACAGATAAAATTAGACAATTTACTTCATCGAGCAATCAAAATAATCTATAGTGTAAATACTATGTTAGCAATATTATATGCTCAAGCCACTTGAAAAATCTTGTATTTTCAATCAACTGACTATAAAGGTATTTATGCAGCAATCTGAACCATCTTTATACCCTAAAACTTCATCTATTTATAATAAAATAATGCAATTAGCTATAGCAATTATGCTTATAATTGTTTTGATGAATATTTGGCTAGCAAGCGGTGTAAAAGATAAAGCGCTAATTAATAAATACTTTCAAGATATTAGCTCGCAATACTTGAATCAAGCAGGTGTTAGTTTGCAAATATTGATGATTAATGATCAAAGTAAACTCCTACAAAAAACCATAAATGAACTTGCGACCATGGATTTTGTACAGTCTGTTCATCTATATGATGAGACCGGGCAGATATTATTTTCATCGATGAGTGAAAATTATTCAATCGATACCATTAACGATTTGTATGGTGTTTCACCACAAAAACGTAACCTTAGTGCTAAATACGTGCCTTTTGTTCAAGAAATAAGAACAGATAAATTGCTAGGGTATTTACGCATAACCATTGAAAAATCTCAACTTAGCGAAGTATTAACCCTCGCGAGCAATGAACGTCAGCAATTATTGCGACTGATGATTATTATGGCTGTTTTAGTTGGCTTTTTCTTAACTAGAGGTCTTAATCGCTTTAGCCGTCAGGGTTATCGAATTCCTAAATAATAGGAGTGCTATTAAATCTCTTTGGTTCATTGGTTCATTGGTTTAATGTAAACACTTGATTTATATTCGATTCAATTTGTTGGGCTATTTCTTCTTTTTCTTCATCACGTATCTCTACTAAAGACTTAAAAATCGTTAATAATGCCAATGGCGAGTTTACTTTGCCCTGTTGGCCAAATAATGGCATGGCTGGGGCATCTGTTTCTAATACTAAGCTCGACAGAGGTAACCGTTTGATAGCATTAATTGTTTTACGTGCTCTAGGGTAGGTAATGGTACCGCCAATGCCTAATTTAAACCCTAAATCTAAGTAATCCTTAGCTTGTTGATAGCTGCCTGAAAAAGCATGGATAATACCTGATTTAGCCAATTGTAATTTTTTAAGCATGGGGATTATATGTTGATGAGATTGTCGATGATGAACGATTACCGGTAAATGGTGTCTTTTTGCAAGTTCTAATTGATAGCTGAAAAAATCAATTTGTTGATTAAGGTTATCTTGTTGTTTAACAATAGCGCCATCAATACCTGTTTCGCCAATGGCGACAATGTTGTCACTATTTTTCTCAACATTGCGGGCTAAGTCATCAAGGTGTGTGTGATTAAGGTTAGTTAAAAACCATGGGTGAATCCCGAGACAAGCATATATTGTTGCACTTGTAATTGGCTGTGCTATGCACTCATCTGGATTGGTAACCTTATTGTTAGCGTGTTCATTTTTCGAATACCTTCTCTGAGAATACTTTGTTGCCAATGTTAATACTTTCTGCCAATTATCTGGATGGATCGACGGCACAATAATTTGGTGGATGTTGGCTTTATAACACTGGGCAATGAGTTGATTACTTTGTTGGTCAAAGCTATTAAATTCATCAAAGTCGAGATGGCAATGGCTATCAGTAAATTTCATTGCAGCCTCTTTAATAATCTTATCCTTTTAGCCTTGCTGCTCTTGCTGTGAGCTTTTCTAGTAAAGGAGCTAATTTAAAATGCTCAACAAAGTTTTCATCAAGTGCTTGATTGTGAATAAGTTGGTTAGCAACATAAGTCGCTTGAGCAATACCGAAATTTTTTCTTAATAACTTTTCAGGAGCATGATGCAATAATACCGCTTCAATTACGGTGGCAGAGAATTTCCAGGTATGCAGTAAATATCCACTGATGTGGCAATGATCGGTATTAAATATTTTTTGTTCTAGTGCAATGTTATCTTTATCTTTATCTTTTTCTTTGTGCTTAAAAAATGTTTGCGTCAGTTTCGGGTTGATCTCATAAAGTACAATTTTACCTAAATCATGTAACAAACCGGCAAGCATGGCTTCTTGTTTTAATGCAGGCTTAACTAGTGACGCTGCAAGTCTTGCGACAGCTAAACTATGTAATTGTTCATTAACAATAGAGTAATTTTCAATTTCAGGTTTATAAGAAAAAAGCTCTGAAGTCATCACAATACAACAAAGGGTATCAAGACCCATTTTAGTAATTGCATCAGTGATGTTAGTTAGGGTTTTACCATTAACGAGAAAAGATGAGTTTGAAAATTGTAATACTTTCGCTGCTAACGCCGGATCTTGAGTAATAATATCGGCAAACTTTTGAGAGTCAGTATTCGCTTCTTGCAATAATGCATTTAATTGCAAATAAACTTTGGGTGGGCTTGGCAAGGTTTTCACACTTGCCACTGCTTTAACGATCACCTTTTTAGTGATCGCTTGTGTTATTGCCGCAGAAGATGTTAAGTGGTTTGTTGTTGTCATAGTGTCTATTTTAATCTATATCGTCATATAATATGGATGTGACTATTTACATCCGCTCCATGGTCTCGATGCCTAAAATATCTAAACCATGTTTTAAGGTATTAGCAATGATTTGGCACAAGGCTAAACGTGAATTTCTCACATCTACATCAATTCCTTCCTTAAGGATAGGACATGCTTCATAAAAACTCATATAAAGGCTCGCTAATTCATAAAGATAATTACATAACAGGTTTGGCATGCACTCACTAATTACCGCATCGATAACATCTTCTAATTGCAGTAACTTCAGTGCCAGTGCTTTTTCTTGAGATTCTATAATATTGATTACTGCTGGAGTTTGAGACAAATCAAGCTCTGCTTTACTAAATATCGACTGAATACGGGAATAGGCGTATTGAAGGTAAGGGGCCGTTGCACCTTCAAAACTCAACATGGTTTTCCAGTTAAAAATATAATCGCTAGTGCGGTTTTTGGATAAATCAGCAAACTTAACCGCGCCAATACCTACTTTTCCTGCGATTTCGGCTAATTTCTCAGCGTTGTAATCAGGGTTTTTCTCACTAATGACTTCGCTAGCACGTGTAACTGCTTCATCAAGTAACTCAGCTAATTTAATTGTGCCGCCAGTACGTGTTTTAAATGGTTTACCATCATTACCCATCATCATGCCAAATGGGCAATGTTGATAACTGACATTGTCAGGTAAAAAGCTCGCTTTTCGAGCAACAATTTCTACTTGCTTGAAATGCAAAGACTGACGAGCATCAGTAAAAATAATGATGCGATCAGCTTTTAACTTGCCACTGCGATAGCGACAAGCAGATAAATCTGTCGTAGCGTATAAAAAGCCACCCCCTGATTTTTGCACGATAAATACCGAAGGTTCACCATCTTTATTGGCCATTTCATCGATAAATACAACTTTGGCGCCTTGGCTTTCAACGGCAATTTCTTTTGCCATTAATTCATCAACTACCGTGGATAAATCAGCGTTGTATGCACTCTCGCCCATAATATCGTCACGGGTGAGAGATACGTTAAGTTTTTGATAAATATCTTCACTGTGCTTGATAGAGATATCAATAAACTGTTGCCACAACTTGGCTGAATCGGCATCACCACTTTGTAGTTTTACTACATCGGCACGAGCTCTATCGGCAAAGCCTTCTTCTTCGTCAAAACGCACTTTAGCTTCACGATAAAAATTTTCTAAATCACTAAGTGCCGTTTCAGCCACTTGCTCGCTGGCAAGTTTATCGCTTAAGTGAGCGATTAACATACCAAATTGTGTGCCCCAATCACCCATGTGATTTTGACGAATAACCTTATCGCCTCTAAACTCAAGCGCTCGTACAACAGCATCACCAATAATGGTTGAACGCAAATGGCCGACATGCATCTCTTTTGCAAGGTTAGGTGCTGAATAATCTACTACAACAGTTTGAGGCTGTGCACGTTGGACAACACCAATATGGACATCATCAGCAATAGTGTTCAGTTGACTACTTAACCATTGTTCGTCTAAATGAATATTAATAAAACCAGGGCCGGCAAGTTCTACTTTGCTGGCAATGCCCGTTAAATTTAAGTTTTCGACAACCTTCGTGGCTAATTCTCGTGGATTAGTTTTAAGTTTTTTAGCTGCACCCATAACACCATTGGCTTGGTAATCGCCAAAACCTGCTCGGCTAGAAAGGCTAACCGCAGGATTAGTTCCTTCAGGTAAACCAGCAGCAACCATTGCTGCGCTAACTTTTTCACTTAGTATTTGTTTAATATTCATTTGGTTATCTCATTCTCTTTGCTATTTGGCTCAATGCATTCATCAACCGTGCTCATTGACTATCGTCAACTCTGCGCGATTTCTTCTGCCTTGAACCAACTAGCTGCGAGAATAGAGTAACTCACAGCCAGTAAATTTATTTATTATTTATAATACTTTCTAAAGCAAGCATTAAATATATTGAGGCACTCACATTTTGCAAGTAGCTAGTTTTATAGTAAGGCACTTTTTCCATTTTATTCGGGAGTTTAGTTCACTAAATGACCAAATAAAATGGAATGAGTAACGCAGGAAAAAAGCTAGCTACGCAGCAAAGTTAGTGTTCTCGGGTGGCGCGGAACTGTATCTCTGGATGACGCTCTTGTGCTAACGATAAATTCACCATAGTTGGTGCAATATACGTTAAGTTATTACCACCATCTAGGGCTAAGTTATCACCCGCTTTCTTTTTAAATTGTTCTAAAGTACGTTCGTCATCACAAGTACACCAGCGAGCAGTAGCCACACTGATGGGTTCATATATCGCATCGACTTTGTATTCAGACTTTAATCGTTGTACAACAACTTCAAATTGAAGTACACCAACAGCTCCTACAATCATGTCATTATTGATAAAGGGTCTAAAGACTTGCACAGCACCTTCTTCAGACAACTGAATCAATCCTTTTTGTAACTGCTTAGCTTTAAGTGGGTCGCGCAGGCGAATACGACGGAACATTTCAGGGGCAAAGTTTGGAATGCCACTAAACTTCATCATTTCGCCAGCAGTAAAACTATCACCAATTTGAATGCTGCCATGATTATGCAAGCCGATAATATCACCGGCATATGCTTCATCTACATGAGCACGATCGCCAGCCATAAAGGTTACCGCATCAGCAATTTTTACATCTTTGTTAATACGCACTTGGCGCATTTTCATGCCTTTTTCATATTTACCTGAACAAATACGCATAAAGGCGATACGGTCACGATGTTTTGGATCCATGTTGGCTTGAATTTTAAAAACAAAACCAGAGAATTTCTCTTCATTGGCATCAACAATACGGGTATCGGTTACTCTTGGTAAAGGTTTTGGTGCCCAATTAATTAAACCGTCAAGCATATGGTCAACACCAAAGTTACCTAAAGCGGTACCAAAAAATACCGGAGTCAGCTCGCCTTTTAAAAAAGCTTCTAAATCAAATTTATGAGCAGCACCAAGAACCAATTCCATTTCTTCGCGGAAGTCTTCAGCAAAAGGTCCAATGGCTTCATCTAGTGCCGGATTGTCCAAGCCTTTGATTATACGTTTTTCTTGAATGGTGTGACCTAAACCTGATTGGTATAAATGTACTTCATCAGTTAAAAGATTATAAACACCTTTAAATTCTTTGCCCATGCCAACAGGCCAGGTAATGGGCGCGCAATTAATTTTTAATACCGCTTCTACTTCATCCATTACTTCAATAGGATCGCGAACATCACGATCCATTTTATTCATAAAAGTAATGATAGGGGTATCCCGTAAACGGGTGACTTCCATTAATTTAACGGTACGGGCTTCTACCCCTTTAGCAACGTCAATTACCATCAAACATGAATCGACAGCGGTTAATGTGCGATAAGTATCTTCTGAAAAATCTTCATGGCCGGGGGTGTCGAGTAAATTAACTAAACAACCTTTGTAAGGAAACTGCATAACAGAAGTGGTAATTGAGATACCACGTTCTTTTTCCATTTCCATCCAATCAGACTTAGCATGCTGGCCCGATTTTTTACCTTTGACTGTACCTGCTCTTTGCAAGGCTTGACCAAAAAGTAATACTTTTTCAGTGATGGTGGTTTTACCCGCATCTGGATGCGAAATGATGGCGAAAGTTCTGCGTAAGTCGACTTCCTGCTGTTGTACAGACATGCTGATTACCTGTTAAAAATGGATTGTCGGCCTCTTTAAAAAAAGCAGCCAAATAAATAAAATAAAAGCGCGGCATTATAGCGAAAATCATCAATAAAAGTAATGAAATAAAGAGAAATTAACCATAAAAGTTATTATTTAATTAATCACAAACAAGAATGCAATACTAGCTGGAAAAAGTATTAAATCTATTCTAAGTAGAGCTAAGCTTGTTTTAAAGTACTGACAATTTTATAATACTCTTTGTATATTGAATATCAATGTTGTTATTTGTCGGTAGTGGAAGTAGGTACAGATATGAAAAATAAAGGTTTTACTTTAATTGAATTGGTTGTTGTTATCGTTTTATTAGGGATTTTATCGGCAACCGCATTGCCTAAATTCATTAATATTAGTCAAGATGCTCATGACTCCGTCGCGAAATCGCTATCAGGCTCTTTTAAAAGTGCGGTATCGCTTTATCATAGTTGTTGGTTGGCTTCAGGTGAGCAGGGGGTTGTTTATAATTTAGCTTGTTTTGGTCAAGGCGATATTGACTCAACCACATTGGGTTACCCGCTTGGTGAAGATACCATAGTTGGCGCAGGCGCTGGAACCGTACTTACGGGGGGGTATTGCGGCGAATTATGGCTTGGTTTACTCGATGCTAATGATTTTCAATTAGCTGAGCATGCTGACTCATCTTTTGGTGGTGATAACGATATAATTTATTGGTATTCAAGTGCCGACGCTACCTTACCAACAACCTATTGCTATTATAATTACATTGCTGACAATACCGCAAAAGGACAAGAAAACTGGCAAATACGCTACTTTCCAGCCACCGGACAAGTAACCCTTGGACGAGCTACCTTAGGGTAAAATAGAGTAATACCAATACCAATACAGATCCATTTAACTATTAATTAATGGCTGATTTTTAATTGAATAGCGAAACAATATAATCACTTTCATGATGGTTGATTAAGTTGGACATTGCCTGATGCTTTGTATTTGGCGCTTTATCGGCAAATAGCTGCTTTTTAATTAATGATAAACATTGTTCATCGTTTAATTGTGTTAATTGACTAAGTTGTAATATTGCTCGTGTTATAGCCATATTAGCAAGTGCATCTTTTGATAGTTCAGTATCACTGACAGGTGTAATCGGCGTAAACATAAATATTTACCGTTAGATTAAATAATGTTCACAAGTGTAATTATTGATAAGTTGACTAAGTAGTGGCGCGAAGTAATAAAGTGCAATTATTTGTAAATGACTAGGGGTGGTTGATTACTCGAGTATCAATTATTGTCTTTACAATGTTTTAGTCATAACGATGGCATCTTCATAACCAAAGCCATTTGCACTGGGGTAATATCCCGTTCGACGGCCTGTTTCAGTGAAACCTTGGTTGATATAGAGCATTTGAGCACTAATGTTTTTAGCTCGTACCTCTAAATGAATTTTTGTTAAACCTAATTGCTGACATCGTTTAAAAAACTCAAGTAATAAGGTTTTACCAAAGCCATTACCTTGTTGGTTGGGCGTAATACAGATATCCATTAAAGTGCCTTCACCGGCGACATGCTCACCAATGTAAAATCCGATAACCTTGTCACCAACATTATCATCAACCTTGTCATCAACATTACCTTCAATGTTAGTTGTTACATATTGACCAAAATATCGCCCTTCAATACAACTAGAAAAAGTTTTTTCACTCCAAGGATGAGAATGGCACGCATCTTCAATGGGCATGAGCTTGTTAACATCATTCAAAGTAATGGGGTGGAAATTTAGTGGCATACCAACTCACTTTCTATCAGCAATTGCCATAACTGGCGTTTAAGAGCAGGGGATTTTTCTAATTGCTCAATGGCTGGTGTTGTTAACTGACTATTTGAAAAACCTAACACATTGACTGAACTAAACTGCCAGCTGATTAAACCAAGGTTAACAGCATAGGGCTCGATGTTTACCTCTGCTTTTGATAGACCTAATGTCAGTATAATATCGTTAAAAAGACAATTCTCAGCCAGTAAAGGCGTAATTGATGCAATTGAGTGTTCGTTGTTTTTTAGCTTGTTATCTAAGCTTTTTTCTTCAGTTACTTCAAGCACCTCAACTACTTCAACTTTTTTTTCTACCAACGCATTACTTGACGACTTAGCAACCCACAAAGGAATGTTCATTACATTGAGTAAATCAAATTGTCGTTTGCTGATGGTCATAATAAGGCAAATAGGTTAATTAAATGGAATACAAATCTTGTTGTTATGATGACAGAGTTAACAGATAACTCAAAGAGTAATAACTGGAATAACAAAAACAACAGAAGATAAGAACAGAATGAAAATAGAATTAAATAAGAAAATGGCAGGGGTGGAGAGATTCGAACTCCCAACCGTCGGTTTTGGAGACCGCTGTTCTACCAATTGGAACTACACCCCTGCAACAGGAAAAGCATTATACTGATGGGAGTTAAAAGGTAAAGTGCTATTTGCTAAATAATGTTTGTTTGCTCGATTATTCAACAAATCACACGGTTAAGGTGAAATTTCGCCCTTTATTTACTTTTTAATAAAGGGTTAAAGTTAACTCTCTTCGCGTAAGTTACAAAATCTTAATTTGTCTGGATAGGGGAAAACATCTTCAACTATGCCGTTAGCAACATTTCGTTGGCATTGTTGCCAAAAAGAGGCTTCGAGTAACTCTGGATGATGTTTAACAAACGCTGCGAGATATCTCGGGTTAGCTAAGGCGAAAGTGGCTAATTCTTCTGGAAACATATCGCCAGGATCAACTGAATACCAAGGTTCTGCTGCATATATTTGCTCTTCTGTAACGGGGACGGGCTTCACCCTAAAGTTTACCTCGTTCATGTAAGTAATTTCATCGTAATCATAAAAAATCACTCTGCCGTGACGTGTTACACCAAAGTTTTTTAATAACATATCACCAGGGAATATATTGGCTGCAATTAATTGTTTAATCGCTTTGCCGTAACCATAAATGGCTTCGTCAAGTTGATCATCTGTTGCATCGCTAAGGTATAAATTTAATGGCACCATGCGGCGTTCAATGTACAAATGCTGAATAATAATGAGATCATCTTCATAACGGATAATTGAGCTGGCAACTTTAGTGAGTTCTTCGAGCAGCTCTTCGCTAAACCGGTCTTTAGGAAACGCAACTTCAGAGTACTCCATAGTATCAGCCATTCGGCCGACTCTGTCGTGCAATTTAACCAAGCGATATTTGCCTTTAACATCCTTTTTTGTCATGTTTTTACTGGGCGAAAATTTATCTTTGATTATCTTAAAAACATAGGGGTATGAAGGCAGGGTGAATACCGACATTACCATGCCTTTAATACCCGCGGCTAAAACAAACTTATCGTCACTGCCCGCTAAATGGTTAAGGAAGTCACGATAAAACTGGGTTTTTCCTTGTTTATGAAAACCAATCGCTGAATATAAATCAGCTCGGGTTTTATGAGGAATTAACCCTTTCAAAAAATCAACTAACGTGTGTGGGTGCTGGCAATCAACAAAAAAGTAAGCGCGGGCAAAACCAAAAACAACTGCCATTGACTCTCCTTCTGTTAATAGCGCATCAATATAAAGGCCGCCTTTTTCATTGTTAAGTACGGTAACAATAAAAGGGGTTTCACCAGCAGGTGAAATTACTCTGCCAATAATATAGGCGCCTTTATTGCGGTAAAAAACAAAGTTGAGAATATCAAACTGTAATTCGTCTAACTGGTAACGTGTTTTATGGGCTTGCTGACGAAAAGATCGAATAAGGGTATTTATATCCCGTTTAAGATTCTCATAAGGGATATTTAATTCATCATGACTCAAAATGTCAGCAATGGTTTGATATAACCCTTTTGCACTAGGTTGGTAGCGTTTATATATTGTGGGAGGTGTTCTGTGTGATAAACGACAGCTACTTTCAACAAAAATATAAGCGTTATGATAATACTTACGTTCAAATAAATGACAAAATACTGAGTTATAAAAACTTTCGGCTAGATCTGGCTGAAAATGGTTGGCTAATAAGTCGACATAAGAAATTTTTACCTCTTGCCATAAATCATCATCAAGGGCATTAATACAAAAATCTTGTTTAATGGTATCTAAAGTTTCAGCAACACGTAAATCATAAAAATCATTTCTAGCTTTTGCTGCAAGTTGAACCTCTGCCCATTGGCATTGTTCAAATCGTTGCTGAGCAGATTGTGTTATTTCACTGAATAAATAAATGTGGCGATCAAAACCATTTAAGATAGTTTTGGCGATAGCAAAGGCAAGGTTATTCATTCTATGTTCTCTTATTTTTACACTACCTTGAGCATACGATAAAAACTTATTTTTAACAGACAAACTTTGTTGAATTTTGATTATAAACAAGATTAATTTTACTTAATGAAATAGTCAGTTGCATCAACACAGTTTTAGCTTGCTATTAAAGGGGCTGAGCACTAAAATAACGCGTTTTTTATACGGTCAAACTACCGATTAAAGTCAACTTTATACAACTAACGATAGATGAATTAACCATGCGTGTTGCCGATTTTTCCTTTGATTTACCTGAAGAGCTTATCGCTCGTTACCCAAAAGCGGATCGTACTGCGAGCCGTTTACTTACCCTTAATGGTAACTCAGGCGAGCTTAATGATAATAATTTTTTAGATTTAGTTGAACAAATTCAACCAGGGGATTTGTTAGTTTTTAACAATACCCGAGTAATTCCGGCCAGAATGTTTGGTCAAAAGGAGACCGGCGGTAAACTGGAAGTTTTGGTTGAGCGTTTAATTGATGAACATAGTGTTTTGGCTCATATTCGGGCCAGTAAATCGCCAAAAGTTGGCACACAAATACTGCTAGAAGGTAAAGTGCAAGCAACTATGGTTGCTAGGCATGATACTTTGTTTGAATTAAAAATTCACGGTGAGCAGTCGGTACTTGAGGTGCTTGATGATATTGGTCATATGCCTTTACCCCCATATATTGACCGCCCAGACGAAGACAGCGATCGTGAGCGTTATCAAACTGTTTATAACGAAAAACCAGGAGCTGTAGCCGCCCCTACCGCTGGTTTGCATTTTGATGATGCAATGTTAGCAACACTCAAAAATAAAGGTGTAGAATTTGCTTTTGTTACTCTGCACGTTGGCGCAGGAACATTTCAGCCGGTAAAAGTGGATGAAATAGCTGATCACATTATGCACTCAGAATATGTAGAAGTGTCTGAAGAAGTTGTAGAGAAAATTACAGCCACTAAAAAAAATGGCGGTCGGATCATTGCTGTTGGTACCACCTCTGTTCGTTCATTAGAAAGTGCCGCTAAAAAAGCACAAAACAATGGCACCGAGCTAGCGCCATTTTATGGTGATACTGATATTTTTATAACACCAGGTTATCAATTTCAACTTATCGACGCTTTAGTGACTAATTTTCATTTATCAGAGTCAACTCTATTAATGCTGGTTAGCGCTTTTTCAGGTTATGACAACATTATTGCTGCGTACCAACATGCAGTTGAAGAAAAATATCGCTTTTTCAGTTACGGTGACGCGATGTTTTTAACTAAAAAAACGAATTAAACTGTCATTTCGGTATTGTACCGAAATTTACAAAGGTAAAAAGCCGCTGGCCTGTTTTGCTAGTGGGCAAGGAGAAAACAATGAACAATACAGATGAACGTAAAAACAAAATGACCTATGACTTGATCAATACTGATGGCAAAGCCCGTCGTGGTCGGCTAACTTTTGATCGTGGCGTAGTAGAAACCCCTGCATTTATGCCAGTAGGAACCTACGGTACAGTAAAGGGCATGAAAACAGAGGAAGTAGAAGCTACCGGCGCTCACATTATTTTAGGAAATACTTTTCACTTAATGTTACGCCCAGGCACCGACATTATTGAACAACATGGCGGCTTACATGGTTTTATGAATTGGCAAAAACCTATTCTTACCGACTCAGGCGGCTTTCAAGTATTTAGCTTAGGTAAAACGCGGAAAATTACCGAAGAAGGTGTGCGCTTTAGCTCGCCTGTTAACGGTGAAAAAATCATGCTTACCCCTGAACGCTCGATGGAAGTTCAGCGCAGTTTAGGCTCAGATGTAGTAATGATTTTTGATGAATGTACCCCATACCCTGCTAATCATGAGGTTGCAAAAAAATCAATGGAGTTATCGCTTCGTTGGGCTCAGCGTTCTAAAGACGCCCATGGCGATAACCCTTCTGCTTTATTTGGTATTGTCCAAGGTGGCATGCATGAAGATTTGCGCGAAGTGTCTGTAAATGGTTTAAAAGCTATTGAGTTCGACGGTTACGCTATTGGCGGCTTATCAGTAGGAGAGCCAAAAGAAGATATGATCAGAATTTTAGATCACACCGCTCCCTTGATACCGGCAAATAAACCCCGATACTTAATGGGTGTAGGTAAGCCAGAAGATTTAGTTGAAGGTGTTCGTCGCGGTATTGACATGTTTGATTGTGTAATGCCAACCCGTAATGCCCGTAATGGTCATTTATTTATTAATACCGGCGTGATTAAAATTCGTAACGCGGTACATAAAACGGCTACCGGACCACTTGATCCAAGTTGCGATTGTTATACCTGTAAAAACTACTCTCGTGCTTATTTACATCATTTGGATAAGTGTAAAGAGATTCTAGGTTCGCAATTAAATACTTTACATAACCTACATTTTTATCAAAAAGTGATGCAAGGTTTGCGTGATGCCATTGAGCAAGGTAAATTAGACGCCTTTGTTGAAGAGTTTTACGCATTACGCGATTTACCTGTGCCAGAGTTGAAGTTATAAATCATTACTTTTAGCTCTACGTTAGATTTCACTAGGCAAATGAAAAGTTTTATTAATTAGTTTATCAAAAGAAAAATAAGAGGAAGTTATGAGTTTATTTATCAGTACAGCACACGCCGCAGCAGGACCAGCACCAGCAGGTGGAGGTATGGAAATGATGATCATGTTAGCTGTTTTTGGAGTCGTATTTTATTTTATGATTTATCGCCCACAATCTAAACGGGTAAAAGAGCATAAAGGCTTGATGGGTGCACTTTCAAAGGGTGATGAAGTATTAACGCAAGGCGGCATTGTTGGTAAAATCGTTAAAGTATCTGACGAGAAAGATTTTATTGTGATTAGTGTTGCAGAAGGCACTGAAGTTGTTTTACAAAAAGCAGCAATCAATGCGGTATTGCCAAAAGGCACCATGAAATCTTTGTAGTAATTAATTTCATTGCCAGTTGACACTATAGCGGTAGCAGAAATACTCATTGACGTGCGTCAACTGTGTGTTTCTTCTTTGCTATAGCATTATCTGGCTTCGAACTTAATCTCTACTGTATAATTGATTACAGTGGTTAGTTGGCTAAAACAACTATACTAGTAGCCAATTTAATAAGTGAGCCGTCATCTTTGTAGTGTTTTTGTTGAGGATTTTGAGTTTGATTTTCCTGTATCAGCTTAGACGAACTCTCTTGATTTTTTTGTTAAAATAGTAGCGTACTAATTAACTAGATTTAAAAACTAAATTTTAAAAGGATAACTTGTGTTAAATAAATATCCCTTATGGAAGACACTAATGGTGGTATTTATTATCGCTTTTGGTGCACTCTATGCTTTACCTAATTTATATGGTGAAGATCCCGCCGTTCAAATTTCAGGCCTACGTGGCGTTGAAGTTGACCTTGCAACCGTTGATAATATTCGTACTCAGTTATCTGAAAAAAATATTAGTTCACTTAGTATTGTTCTTGAAAAAGGCCAAGTTTTGGTTCGCTTTAGAGATACTGAGCAACAACTACGTGCCCGTGATTTATTAGATGAAAATTTAGGTGATAAATTCTCTGTTGCTCTGAATTTAACGCCAGCAACCCCTGAGTGGTTAGCGATGATTGGCGGTGTGCCAATGAAGCTTGGCTTAGATTTATCAGGCGGTGTGAGCTTCTTAATGGAAGTTAACATGCAGGCAGCTATCGACAAAGCGGTTGATGCCATGGTCGATGATTTTCGTAGTGAATTACGTGGTGAAAAAATACGTTATCGCAGTGTAAAAGCAGATGGTGACAACGTTATTGTTCAATTTCGTAATGTTGAAGACCTAGATGCAGGCGAATCAAAACTGAAAAAAAGCTATCAAGGAATGCAATGGTTTGATAATGAAGATGCGTTAACACTTAAAGTGACGATGACAGATCTTAAAATCAAAGAAATTCGTGACTATGCGCTTCAACAAAATATTACCATTATTCGTAACCGAGTTAACGAATTAGGGGTGTCTGAACCTTTGGTACAACGCCAAGGTAAAAAGCATATTATTATTGAGCTGCCGGGTGTTCAAGATACCGCAAAAGCAAAAGAAATTTTAAATGCAACAGCAACGATTGAATTTAGGTTAGTTGATCAAACGGGTGATATTGGCCAAGCATTAAAAGGCAGAGTACCTGCCAGCTCAATTTTATTATATGAGCGTAACGGTCGTCCGGTATTACTAAAAAAACGCATCATGCTAACTGGCGATCACATTACTGATGCAAAATCTGGTTTTGACGAATACTCACGTCCTCAAGTTAATATTTCTCTTGATTCTGCTGGCGGCAGTAAAATGTCAAACGGTACAAAAAGTAATATTGGTAAGCCAATGGCAACGGTATTTATTGAATATAAGGCCACGGATAAAAAAGACGCTGAAGGTAATCTTATTTTTGAGAAACACCAAGAAGTGATCAGTGTTGCAACGATTCAAGCACGTTTAGGTAAAAGCTTTCGGATAACAGGTGCTGGCAGCCCAGCTGAAGCACATAGCTTAGCCTTGTTATTACGTGCGGGTGCACTAATAGCGCCTATTCAAATTGTTGAAGAACGAACTGTTGGCCCAACACTAGGTGCTGAAAATGTTCGATTAGGCTTTCAAGCTATTATGTTGGGTTTTGGTTTAGTCTTTATCTTTATGATTGTTTATTACCGTGCTTTTGGTGTTGTTGCTAACTTAGCACTGGGGGCAAACTTAATCTTAATTGTTGGCATAATGTCATTAATTCCTGGCGCTACCTTAACGCTACCTGGAATGGCGGGTATAGTTTTAACCGTTGGTATGGCCGTTGATGCCAATGTACTTATTTTTGAACGTATTCGTGAAGAGATTCGCGAAGGTAAAACCATACAACAATCGATTCACCAAGGTTATGAAGCTGCGTTTTCAACCATTATTGATGCTAACATCACAACGTTAATTGCCGCTGTAATTTTATATGCCATTGGTACAGGTCCAATTAAAGGTTTTGCTATTACCTTATCAATCGGTATTTTAACCTCAATGTTCACCTCGGTGATAGGTACTCGTGCAGTTGTTAATGCTCTTTGGGGTGGAAAAAACCTCAAAAAGCTTTCGATATAATTAAAGGGATAAGTTGAAATAATTATGCAAATATTACAATTAAAAGAAACTGTCGCCTTTATGAGTTATCGCAAAATTGCGATGATATTTAGCGCGATACTCATGATTGCCTCAGTGTTTTCACTAGCAACCAACAAACTGAACTTTGGCCTAGACTTTACCGGTGGAACCCTGATTGAAGTAGGTTTCGAAGAAGCCGCAGACTTAACCAAGTTAAGATCCATTTTGGACACTAACGGTTATAGCGATGCAGTAGTGCAACTGTATGGCAGTAGCCGTGATGTTGTTATTCGCCTAGCTTTGCGTGAAGACGTAAAAATGGAAATGTTAGGTAATGAAGTTTTAGAGATATTAGAAACAGGTACAAGTCAAAAAATTGATATGCGCCGCATAGAGTTTGTTGGTGCCAGTGTTGGTGATGAACTTGCAGAGCAAGGCGGCTTAGCTATGCTAACTGCGCTTATCTGTATATTGTTCTATGTCGCTTTTCGTTTCGAATGGCGCTTTGCTGTTGGCTCGGTAGTGGCATTGTTCCACGATGTATTGTTAACACTTGGTCTATTCTCAATTCTAGGGTTAGAGTTTGATTTAACGGTATTAGCGGCAATATTAGCGGTTATTGGTTATTCACTTAACGATACTATTGTTGTTTCTGACCGGATCAGAGAAAACTTTAGAAAAATCAGAGAAGGCGCCCCAGAAGAGATAATTAATATCTCGCTAACACAAACACTCAGTCGTACTTTTATCACCTCAATTACTACTTTGTTGGTACTAGCCGCACTTTTCTTTAGAGGTGGAGAGTTGATTCACGGTTTTGCAACCGCATTATTGTTTGGTGTATTTGTCGGTACGTATTCTTCAATTTACGTTGCCAGTTTAGTTGCTTTAGCGCTAGGTATTTCTAAAGAAGACCTTATGCCAGAAGTGATTGAACGAGAAGGTGAAGACCAAGAAGCTATGATGCCTTAAACGTTAGTGTTTAAGTAGAAAATTTAGAAGCCGAACCATTAAGTGTTCGGCTTTTTTAATCTTAAAACAAAATTGATAGAACAAATTAAACTAAGAATTGTTTGTGTTTTTATACAGTGTCTATTGCAATTACTCTATTTGAGTGAAAGAAGGGGAAAACCCTCCCTTTACTCATCAACCAGTAAAGTGTTTCTACAGTAACTAATTGATAAAATAAATAAATCCATGTATTGTTGCCTTCATTAAAAAACATGAAAGAAGGGTTTAGCCAGTGTTTAAATATTGGTTTCACCCTTCTAATAAGCTGTTATTTGGCAACACGAAATCACGTAATTATTTATTTGTAAAAACGGTATTTTCTAAATTAGTTTGGTGGTTTACGCCTCAGTTTTCGCCTAACCGTTTTGGTGTTCATCGCTAATAGACTTTACGCTTTTTAAGTAACTTTGCGGTAAAGCCATTAACTTTGTTCTAGCTTTCGTGTTTGGCTCAAAAATCACTGTTTGGTTAGTCGTGTTGCTGGGCACTTTTTAGCTCTACGGTCGGGCTGCCAAACTTATTAAACCTCTTGTTATCGTTAGTGTTTATCGCTACCATCAAATAACAAGATAATTCAAACGGACACTGATCTTTCCCCGATAAAACGGACACCAAAATCTAACTAAAGATGAGGTGTCTTATGCCCAAGTACAAC
>JALJPB010000045.1 GCA_022969175.1 Colwellia sp.
CCTTACGACCAGAGCCGGATACAGATTGATAAGTCGCGACATTAATACGATCAATACCGTAAGCATCTTGAATTGGCTTAAGAGCAACTAGCATTTGAATCGTAGAGCAGTTGGGATTTGCAATAATATTACGGTTACGATAATCAGCTAGTGCTTCTGGGTTAACTTCTGGCACGACTAGTGGGATGTCATCTTCGTAACGAAATTCTGAGGTATTATCAATGACAATACAACCTGCTTCACCAGCAATTGGTGCATATTTTGCTGAAATTGAGCCACCAGCTGAAAAGAAGCCTATGTGTGCTTGGCTCCAATCAAAGTTATCGGCATCGAGAACTTCGATACTTTCACCATTGAAATCAATAAATTGACCAGCTGAACGAGCGCTAGCTAAAGGATATAATTTATTAATCGGAAAATCTCTTTGTTCAAGAATTTCTATGATAGTTTTACCAACAAGTCCTGTTGCGCCTAGTACGCAAACATCAAATTTCTGTGCCATGCCCCTCTCTCTTTTAGTTAGGTTCTTTATTAAAGCCAAGTCGATGTGGCACATCGTCAATAGCTGAATTTGACAAGATTACAGATATTGCGGAAAACTCCCTGCGAGCCGGGTATGTTTTGCGAATATAGTCGAAACCTTGATTATTTATTTGGTGACGAAAAATAGCATCGTCTCGTCTGACATCGTAAACCATTTTCACTAGCTGGTTTAGTAAAACTTCACTAAAATCATGCTTTATTTCAACTCGATCGATAGCTGGTGTTGGTAGGAACTGATTTAGTTGCTTTTTTGGTGTGGATTTTAACTGCTGACATAGTGCCAGATAGAGCATTTCACTGCCACGAGCTTTTCCTTCTAAGCTATAACCAGCAATGTGCGCGGTAGCAATATCCACAAACGGAATAAGCGGTTGTAGCACATCTGGCTCTGACTCCCAAACATCAAGCACTAATTTAGTTTTCAAACCCTGCTGTTTAAGCTGTAACAGTGCTTTATTATCAACAACTTCACCACGACAAGCATTAATTAATATTTGTTCATCACAAAGGTGCGATAAACGTTTTTCATCAAGTAAATGATAAGTCGAAAATTCGCCCTCACGGATTAAAGGTACGTGTAAGGAAATAACATCACATGATAAAGCTTTCTCTAGCGCTACAAATTCACGCTCATCCCCTGATTGTGCTAACAAGGGATCACACAATAAGTATTTAATGCCTAAAGCTGAAAGCTTTTCACTTAACCGACTGCCAGTATTTCCAGCGCCGATAATACCTACGGTTAATTCGTGAACATTAAATAAATGCCTTTCAGCTAAAACAACTAATGCACTAAGTACGTATTCGGCCACCGAAATTGCATTACAACCAGGAGCAGAGGTATAGGTAATTTTACGCTTTTTTAAATATTGCTGATCAAGGTGGTCAACACCAATGGTAGCGGTACCAACAAATCTTAAGTTACTATTTAAATGCAGAAGTTCTTCATTAACTTTAGTAATCGAACGAACAAGTAATACATCAGCATCACTGACTTGTTCCGCTGTTAAACTACGGCCAGAAAAAGGAACCAGCTCGCCAAAATCACCGAAGAACTCTTCAACAAAAGGCATATTTTCGTCGTAATAAATTTTCATTGTTTGTTGGCTATAAAAAAGTAAATGACTATAGTTTGATTATACGGGGAATAAAATAAAATCCCAAAAACTATTAACTTTTTTTGGGATTTTATTAAGCTCTATTACAGTATTTCTCTCAGAGAAGTACTCTATAATTAAGCTTTAAATTTTTTCATCACTAATGTGGCGTTTGTACCACCAAAACCAAAGCTATTTGACATAACCATATTTAACTGGGTTTCGCGCATTTGTGTCACAATATCTAAGCCTTCGGCTTGTTCATCTAATGTGCCAATATTAATTGAAGGGGCGACAAAACTATGTTCCATCATTAGCATAGAGAAAATAGCTTCGTGAACGCCTGCAGCACCTAAAGCATGACCTGTCATTGCTTTTGTTGCACTAATTGCTGGTGATTTTTTACCAAATACTTCTTGGATAGCGCCAAGTTCTTTAACATCACCAACAGGGGTTGAAGTTCCATGGGTATTTAGGTAATCAATCTCACCTTCTACGCCGTGCATTGCTTGTTGCATACAACGAACCGCACCTTCGCCATTAGGAGCAACCATATCATAGCCATCTGATGTAGCGCCGTACCCAACTATTTCTGCATAGATGTGAGCTCCACGAGCAAGTGCATGTTCTAATTCTTCAACAACAACCATACCGCCGCCGCCAGCAATAACGAAACCATCTCGATCAGCATCATAGGTACGTGAAGCTTTTTCAGGTGTATCGTTATATTTAGAAGACAGAGCCCCCATACCATCAAACATCATAGCTAATGACCAATCAACTTCTTCACCGCCACCAGCGAATACAATATCTTGTTTGCCTAACTGGATAAGTTCTGCCGCATGACCAATACAATGAGCACTTGTTGCACAAGCTGAGCTAATAGAATAGTTAACACCTTTAATTTTAAATGGTGTAGCAAGACAAGCTGAGATCGTACTCGACATTGTTTTTGGCACCGCATAAGGTCCAACTCGCCTAATTCCACGACTACGTAAGGTATCTGAAGAAGCTACAATATTAGCTGAAGATGCGCCACCAGAGCCAGCAACGATACCGGTTCGAACATTTGAAACTTGTTCGTCAGTGAGTTTGGCATCATCAATAGATTGTTGCATAGCCACATAAGCATATGCTGCTGCATCGCCCATAAAACGATAGGCTTTGCGATCAATTAATGCCTTAGTATCAATATCGGGTTTACCCCAAACTTGGCTACGTAAGCCAACTTCATCAAAGCTCTCTGCTCTTGTGATACCAGAACGCCCTGCTTTTAAAGACGCTAATACTTCTTCTACGTTGTTGCCGATACTCGACACAATGCCTAAACCTGTGATAACTACACGTTTCATTTAATTAACCAACTCATTTATAAAGAATTCGGGCGTATCATACAGACTTTTGCCCACTTAACTGGTCTATCCAGCGTACACTTGTACACTGATTTTATCATTAGTAATTAAAATGTGAAACGATAACTTTGCTTGTTTATTGATTTACTCGTATAAATATTGATTAAAGCTAGTTAAAATAGACTATTCCTTGCATAAAAATAATTAAAACTGTGACAAATTCATCTTCAGTTAACTTCAATAAAAAGGGTGCCCCCTACAATAGCCAGTTAGATGATATTTATTTTGATGTTAATACTGGGTTAGCACAGCATAAAAATATTTTTATTGAAGGCAATGACATTACAAGACGATTGCTGAGTAATAATGAACCCTTTACTATTGCTGAAACAAGTTTTGGTAATGGACTGAATTTTTTACTTACCTTACAAGCTTATCAAGAAATTGAAACTCATTTATTACTTCAATCAAAAAATTCTGTAGCAAGTCCAAAGTTAGCTAACTTAACGTTTATCAGTGTTGAAAAATATCCCTTAAGCCAAGAGGAGCTTAAGAGTACTTTATCTGTGCTGCCTGAATTAACGAGCATTTACCAACCATTAATTGAACAATATCCCAGTGGTGATACGGCACAGTTTCCATCCCAATGCCAGATGACCTTTTTGGCTGACAAAGTGACATTGAAATTAATATTTGCAGATGCCTGTGAAGCTTTTTCCGTTATTAAAACACCTAAGTTAGGTTTAGTTGACGCTTGGTATTTAGACAGCTTTTCACCGACGAAGACTCATGAGATGTGGAGCCCAGCTCTTTTTAATCAAATGGCTAAATTATCCAAAGTTCAAGCTAGTCTAAGTACTTTTACAAAATCAGAAAAAGTTATAAGACAGCTTGTTGATGTTGGTTTTAGAACACAAAAAACAAGAATCCCTGGCAGTAAAAAAGAAATATTAACCGCAAAATTTCAACAAACAAAAACATCGGGCAAAGGCTACCAACTCAGACCTAAAATAACTAAACCAGCACAAGTAGCCATTATTGGTGGCGGTATAGCCTCTGCATGTGCAGCCTATGCACTAACTAAACAAGGTGTAAAAGTCACCTTGTATTGCAAAGAAAGTCGTATTGCTCAAGGCGCTTCAAGTAATGCCATTGCTGCCATTTACCCGCTACTACACCAACAAAAAGACGATATAAGTGAGTTTTATCAACAAGCCTTTTGGCATGCCAAAGCACTTTACCAAGAATTGTTAAACCAAGGTGCTAACTTCAGCCATAGCTGGTGTGGTTTACTCGATGTCAGCTACAAAGAATCATTAATAAAACGTCAGCAACGTTTCGAAGAAATCAATGCATGGCCCGATAATTTAATTCATAGTGTCAATGCCGAACAAGCTAACCGCCTTGCTAATATCCCATTAAATTTTGGCGGTTTATTTATGCCTCATGCTGGTTGGGTGGCTCCAACTGAGTTGGTTGAACAGCTCTTTATTGAGGCTGATAAAACGAATAAATTAACATTAATGACATCAACTGATGTTAAACATATTGAAAAGCAGGCCGATAATAGCTGGGTATTAGAAACCAATAATGGTAATTTTAGTGAGAAGATATTAATCGTTTGTGGTGGTGCAGAAACTATAAACTTAAATATTGTCAATCAGTTACCTCTTAGCTCAGTACGTGGCCAAGTGACAAGTATGAAAACTAAAGGCAATATTAAAGAATTATCAACCGTGCTTTGTCATAAAGGCTACCTAACACCTCAAGATAAAGGAATACATTGCATTGGTGCGACATTTTCTAAAGATGATTTTGATACAAGAGTTCGTCCAGAAGATGATATATTTAATCTAGAGATGCTGAATAAATGCTTACCTAAAGTCACTCAATGGCAACCAAGTGACATTAAACAAAGCAAGGCAAGATTACGCTGTACCACGCCAGATCATTTACCCATGGTAGGAGCAATGCCTGATATTGCAGCTCACCAAACATTATATTCCCACTTAGCAAAAGATAAAAACTGGAAATACGACCAAGCAGCCCCTACTATAGATAATTTATATGTAATGACAGGTTTCGGTGCAAGAGGTTTATGTTCAGCTCCATTGCTCGCCGATATTTTAACGGCTGATATCTGTGGAACACCCTACCCAGTTAACAGTAAAACACTCATTAATTTAAGCGCTAATCGGTTTGTTATTCGAGACATTATTAAACGTAAAAAACCTAATAGTCTATAATTAAACGTATTAAATAACCCTCACTAGATTTGACATAGTCAATAAAATAAAACTTACCGGCTATAATTATCAAGAGGTTTTTAAGCAATAATGGAGCTTATTGACAGATTTATTGATACTAGAACTTGTCAATATTAGAAAGGATACTACTCAACTATAAAATAATTTCACTATATATAGGTTAAGGTTTTTGAGTAATGAAACAAATAATTCTAACGTTATTGTTATTAACACTCCCCTATACTCTGCATGCTCAGCAAAGCTATGAGTTTTCTTCCCTTGAACTTGAAATGGATAGAATTGCGAATAAATATGGTAGCAATAGCTCAGAAGTCCTTAAACAAATGGAAAAGTTACTGGCAAATTCCCCTAATGCTACCCCTGAGGAAAAAGGACTTTTTTTAGCTTACGACTGCTCACTTAGAGCTAAACTGACGTCTACTTTGGCCGAAGAGCGACTAAAAGATTTAAAAAACTTATCAATAAATTATCAAGATAATGCCTCCATCCGCACTGCCACTGCTTTATGTGAAGCTGAAATAGCTCGTTTACATGATAATGACGAAGAGTACGAAACTACCATTATTAAAGCTTTCATTTTTATGCAGGATGCTAAACTTGCCACCTTACGTTATTGGATAGGTTTGAATGTTCAATACCTTTTTGGTAAATATCAAGACTATCAATCTCAAGAAATAGGGCTATTAATAGGTTTAAAGGTTGCTGAAGACAATCAAGATCAAACGCGTTTAGCTGCTGCAAATCAATTACTTGCCGAAACATATATCGCAACAGAGCAGTATGAATTAGCTTTAAAACATAATAAAGAAACTCAAAAAGCTACAAATAACATTGACGATAAATGGTATCAATCAGAAATTTACACCAATAAAGCCGTTGCATTAACTAAGCTTGGAAAATTAGATCAGGCAATTGAATTTTATCGAAAATCTTTAGCATTAACTAAAAAGTTAAAAGTATATCGAGAGGTTCAGTTTATTAATTTAGATATTGCTTATGTGTTAATGCTTAAAGGGAATAATAGTGAGGCTAAAACTTTAATCGATGATGTTCAAAAATATGCCAAACAATACGATGACGAGTTTTTAATATATCAAAGCCTGCTATTTACAAGCTTTCAACAATTAACTAATACTTCCTCTTCAAGTAAGATTCAAGCACAAATAAATTTCGAACTGTCTATGAGTTATTTCGAAAAGAATAACTACCAACAGAGCATCATTGATTCGTGGTTACAAAAGGCTGAGATATTAAAAATAACAGGCAATTATCAAGAAAGTAATCATGCCTTTACACAATATTTTTCTTTATCTAAAGATGTATTCATTAATAATAATATCAAAGCTAAAGCTCTAATTGCTAATGCTTATCAACGAATAAGGCTTGATGATAAAGCGATTGCTGAATATAAATTGACTAGGGCAACCACGCAAAAATTTGAATTAGCCCAGAATCGACGTTACTTTGTTATTGGTGTCGCTTTATTAGCGGTTATCTTGTTTTTTATTCTACTTCATTTTTCTTGGCGCTTATGGAAGAAACAGCAATTTAAAAAACAAGAAATAAATAGGCAACGATATTATGATCCCTTAACACAAGCTTATAATCGACGTTATTTTGATGAAATCATTTGTAAAAAACTCCTTGAAGATTGTCTATCTAACAAAACAAGTTATCTCTTACTCATTGATATTGATCACTTTAAATTATTCAACGATACCTACGGCCATACTGCTGGCGACACCGTATTAAAAGAACTAGTGAATAGTCTTAAAGGTGACTCTCGTCTACTTGATAGTGTCGTTAGAATGGGCGGAGAAGAGTTTATTATAATTCTTGCACCAGACGAAAACTTACGTATTGATGCCGTAGTTGAACGGATTTTAAAACTTGTAAGCAATGCTCAAATTATTATTGAAGATACGCCAAAATCCATTACCATTAGCATAGGATATATACCCGTAGAAAAAGCTAACAATAATGAAGATATAAAAGCTCTGGTAAACCTTGCCGATAAAGGCTTATATATTGCTAAAGACTCAGGTAGAAATCGCGCTATCGGTATTAAAGACCTTCAGTGTCCAGCAAACTATATTGATAAAGTATTAATTGCTCAAGAAAATGAATTACTCACATTAACAGAGGTTGTTTGCCCTACATAATCAGTAATAATTATTTAAAGGCAATAACAATGCTTTGCCAGTATCCATTGACGATAGCCCTATCCTGCGGAGTTAACTCGGTCCGAGCTTCATGAAGTTTTCCGCTAACATTTTCGGCTAAAGGTAAACTTAAAGTCTGTTGCTCATCACCAAAGTCACCAGCAGCTATACCAATAAAACCACGGATGTAGCTACTAGCAAATAATATATCACTGTCTGCATCTTGTTCGGCCAACTCATCAAAGTATTGATAAAGGTTTGCTAATGTTTCAAATTGCATTAAAACTTCCTAAAATATTTTTTAAATAAAACTAAAGCTACAGTTAAACGGGACTAGCAACTGGATATAAAACTTGATCTTTATAGCCAGTAATTACCGGTATAAAACCCGAAAACATTTGATCAAGTTCAACATCACCTGTATCACTAATTAATGGCCTAGAGTCAAGGGAAGCCAACTTACTTTTAGTGGCTATAACCATAATATTCTCTTTACCAATGGCACGTAATACCCTTGGGCTAAGCTGTTGATTTCCACGTCCAAAGATATGTCCTTGGCCGCCGATAAGGGTAATAACTAACTTAATAGCGTGATTATCACCACTTTGGCTATTCTTTTCAATATACGCCCACAAGTCATGCTCAGTTAAGTCATTAGCAACAAGCATTTGCTCCTGCACCAAATCAATACCTAATAAAGTATTATCTAGCGATAACTCTTCCATTACAAATGCTGTGGTTGAGCCTGAGCCGATAATAAACAATTCATCTTCCATATGCTCGATTACATGAGCAGCGATATCTTGTAAGACTAATTCATCTGATTCTTTACCGCCTGACTTAACCGCTTGCACGTAACGTAATTCACTGGGTATTTGCATTTCACCATAACGCTTAGCTTTAACAACCCCTTGACGAAATAAGCTTTCGTCAATATCCATAACATCGCCTTCGGTTAAAGTAACTAATTGCCCGGTGAGCATTAACTCAACGACCCTACCCGCAGCCTTTGGCGTTATGGCATAAACCCCCGAATGAATTTTGCATCCGGCAGGAATACCTAACACGGGAAAGTTATTGCCAACCTGATCATTTATATTTCGTGCGGTGCCATCGCCACCGGCAAAAAGTAAAAGATCAATTTGTTGTTCATTCTTTAAATCTAGTAAAGCTATAACAGACTTTTCAGTATCTTCTGCACTGGTTTGATCATGTATAGTGTTATAAACAACTTCTACTTGAAAGCCCAGTGTTTTTGCACACTGCTCGCCCATTAACCCACTGGCAGTATAAATAATAATTTGCTCTTTAAAAGGTAATAAGACTTCAAGTGCTATACTTGCTCGCTCATTAGCTTTTGCGGTAGCACCAAGAGCTAATGCTTTTTCAGCAATATCAACTCCATCACTACCTTTTAGCGCAACACTACCGCCAATTCCTGCGATAGGGTTAATAATAAAACCAAGTTTAAATAGGTTATACATAACAGGGGTTCTCGACAGTAAAACGCTCGGCAGTTAATGGAAAAGGTGTTTGGTAGAAGTCACTTAATGACTTGATAAATGATTGAGCTTGTGGCGGAAAACCTTTTTCCAAATAAATTAATACTTGTTGGTACACCGACTGTTTAAAACCTTGAACATCAGCTTGAAAACCATTTAAGTTATCGGAAGAAACATTAAAAGTTTTATTGGCCGCAATGCACAAAGCCCACTCAACAGCTTGGGGTTTTATTTCTACTTGCTCAAATGCTTTTTGTTCTTGCTCATTTCTACCGTCGCTCTGATACCAATAACCAAAATCTTCTAATAATCGACGCTCTTTACCGGCAATACACCAGTGTGATATTTCATGTAAAGCACTGGCATAATAACCATGGGCGAAGATAACTTGGTGATACCGACAACTTTCATTTGCCGGGCTATAGAGGGGCTCATCTGTGCCTTTCACTAAAAGAGTATTGTGACTGTGACCAAAACGAGCATTAAACAAGTTGATCAGGTCTTGATAGTTGTGATGATTATGAGATTTAATAGGATGAAGCATTAATAGATAATAATCTTAATATTTGAGGCGGTATTGTAACGAAAAATGACGATTATTACATCGCCACTGTCATTATTTAATAAAGGAATTGTCGATACCTTATAGCTTGGTAACTGAGTTCATCTCCAGACCGTAAGCTGAAACAATGATGATAATATTTTTACCGGTAAAAAATCATATGACAAACACCTGATTTAACTTAATAAACCTATGCATAGGTTTATAAAAGCATTAAACATCATCTTCGATGTTGTCTATGCCTTTAGTGCGCTCTATACAATCCAGTTTATGATGAATGGCTGATTTAATCATCATATAACCACTGATCGGTGCTGTTAACAGTAAAAACAGCGAAATAAGTATCTCTTTTATACTCAATCCTGCTTGCGTAGTGCTAAAAAACACCATAGCGGCAGTTAGTAACGATGCCATTCCTAAGGTTGTCGCTTTCGTTGGGCCGTGAAGGCGCATATAAAAGTCAGGCATTTTAACCAAACCAATAGAGCCAACAAGTATAAAACAGCCACCAATTAATAATAATATTGAAATAATCCATTCAAACATAACTTAACTTCCTATTTTACTTTCTATTCGATTATATCGCCACGTAGCAAGTATTTACAAACTGCCACCGTGCTTACAAAGCCTAGCATAGCGATTAACAGCGCTGCTTCAAAATACAAGGTAGTGCCCATGCTCATGCCGTACAAAATGATCAAGGCAATACTATTGATATACATAGTATCGAGTGCAAGTATCCTGTCAGGTACAGAAGGGCCTACCAGCAAGCGCCACACATTTAATAATAACGATACGCCTACCATAGCAAATACAATTAACATCACGGTCTCTAACATTGAAATATCTCCTTAAGAGGCGCTTCATAGCGCTCTTTAATAGTATTTATTAAGGCCTGTTCATCTTCAAGGTTTAACACATGTATCAGTAAAAACCGTTCTTGGGGCTCTTCATCTTCTGTCAGAGACTCGTTCCAAGGATACACTTCAGCGCTGACGGTTCCAGGTGTTAATGACACAGTGCTGGCCAAAATAGTAATTGGCATACTGTGAGTTAAATCTAACGGAACCTTGACAAAACCTGGGGTTAACTTCTTAGTGGGACCTAATATTAAGATAGCTACTTGAACGTTCGCGGTAATAATGTCGTATAAAACCAACAATAAATGGCGAAACGCTAAACCGGGCTTGATAATTAATGGCTGTTTTGTTCTAAAGGGCTTAGTAGCCAACGGAATAATTATCGCTAAAATTATTGCCAATACAATATGTCCATTTGACACACTATT
Source organism: Colwellia sp. (assembly GCA_022969175.1). Taxonomy (GTDB): domain Bacteria; phylum Pseudomonadota; class Gammaproteobacteria; order Enterobacterales; family Alteromonadaceae; genus JALJPB01. The sequence goes on from JALJPB010000045.1 coordinate 10,774, forward strand.
ATTTAAAAATAACCATACAATAAATAATAAAAGGCTCAAAAAAGGGCTGGGAAGCCAATTATACTTTGCTTCTAAGCGCATTACTGATCTCCCAAAAGGATAAGTTTAATATTACTGTTAAAATCATGTAACTGGGTAGCAGCCCCAATAGCATACTCACTTAATGGCCCAGCAAAGATACTCATTAGTGGTGCACAAGCGATAAGAATAATCAATGCGGTTAATTGTGCAGGATGAACACGTGTTTGCTCAGCACTTTGGCTTATCTTACCCTGATGATGCCAAAACACAGTACTACCTGCTTTTGTTACACTAACTAATACTGCTAGACTTGCGAGTAAATAGACTGGCCAAAACACCATGGAATATTCAGCATTCAATGTCTCTCTAAGCAACCACACTTTAGCAATGAAGCCAGACAAGGGTGGCATACCTACCACAGCGATACCGGCAACCAAAAAGCAAAATCCTAGCAATCTTGGCTGATAAATAGGAGGTCCTGCAGTTATGCGATCAGAAGCTTCACCACGTTGGCGGCTAACTAAATCAGCTAAGATGAATAATGCCGCTGTTACTAAGGTTGAATGCACTAAGTAATAAATTGCTGCAGCGCTGGACTCAATGGTTTGTACGGCAACTAGCGCAACTAAAGTACCGACAGAGACAATCACTAGGTTTGCCGTTAACTTTCTTAAATCTTTACTGGCTAAAACGCCAATAGTACCCATAACAATAGTGGCCAGTGCTAACCACCACAACCAACTTTGCGCTATCTGACTCAATTCTCCAGCCTCGTCGCCAAAAATTAAGGTATAAATACGCATCATTGAATACACACCGACTTTTGTCATAATGGCAAAGAGTGCTGCCACAACGGGCATTGCGGTAGCGTAAGTATTGGCTAACCATAAATGTAGCGGTAACAAGGCGCCTTTTAAGGCAAAAACCACCAATAATAACAAGCCGCCTATTTTAACAAGGTAAACATCATCACCTTGCAAAAGGGCAACTTTTTGAGCCATGTCTGCCATATTTAATGTACCTAAGACACCATATAGAATCCCTAGGGCAATCAAGAAAATAGCCGAGCCAACAAGATTCAAAATCACATAATGCAAAGCAGCACGAGTATTTTTCTTATCCCCGCCATGCATTAACAAGGCATAAGAGGCGATGAGTAATACTTCGAAAAAAACAAATAGATTAAAAGCATCACCCGTTAAAAAGGCCCCATTTACCCCTAAAACTAAAAAATGTACCAGAGGATGAAAGAAGCTCCCTTTTTCATCATCTCCTGCACTGGCATATAAAACGCACACCCCACCAAGAAAAGTGGTTAAGCAAACCAACAATGTTGATAATGGATCGGCGACTAAAACAATACCAAAAGGCGCACTCCAATCACCGATGGCATACACTTGAGTACCGTTTGCTTGAACATTTAATAATAAAGCCACGGAAACTAAAAAGGAGACAGTACTGAGTAAAACTGAAGTAATTCTTCTGCTAGTTTTAGTTCTCCCGAAAGGTGGCATCAATAAGATAATACCCACCAACATGGGTAATAAAATAGGTAAAAAGGTCAAATGCTGGATCATACGTTGCCCTTTTTATCATTGTCGTTAATTTCATCACTGTTTATATCAGGCACCTGCCCATCTACATGGTCATTGCCTAAATCAGCTTGCCCTCTGATGGCTAAGATAACCACAAAAGCAGTCATTGCAAAACCAATAACGATAGCGGTCAATACTAAAGCCTGCGGTAGTGGATCAGCATATTCTGAGCTGTATCCAAGCACTGCTGCCTTATTAAGACTGAGCCGCCCGGCTGAGAAAAGGAATAAATTAACCGCGTAAGAAAACATAGTTAACCCCAATACGACTGGAAAAGTTCTAGAACGTAAGATCAAAAATACGCCGCAAGAGACTAAAACGCCAACACAGGATGCGTAAAGTAATTCCATTAAATTTTAACCTCACCTTTAGGCTCATCAGCCGTTAATTGACCAAGACTTGCCAAAATCATTAATGTAGAGCCAACTACCGTAATATAAACACCGATATCGAATATCAACGCACTGGCGAGTTCAATTTCGCCAATAAGTGGAATATCGAAATATTCAAACCAAGTTGTCATAAATGGTCTGCCAAAGAACCAACTGCCAACTCCCGTAAATAACGCAATAGCAATTCCAGCGGCAATAATCTTGCGATAATTTATCGTTAGTCGTTCAGCAATCCAGTTTGAGCCATGAGCGATGTACTGCAAAATGAAGGCTACTGCGGTTACTAAACCTGCGATAAATCCCCCGCCGGGCAGATTATGACCACGTAAGAAAATATAAAACGATACCAGTAATGCCAACGGCAGTAATGATTGAGAAATACTGGCTAACAACATTGGATAACGTTCTTTCGCCCAAGGTCGCCCTTCACTATCTCTATCGGGAATCAATAGCGGTAAGTTGGCTAACAATTTGTAAATGCCTAATGCGGCAATGCCCAAAACACAAATTTCACCTAAGGTATCAAAGCCACGAAAGTCCACCAAAATAACATTAACAACGTTAGTACCACCACCACCTGTTTTAGCATTAGCTAAGAAAAATTCTGAGATAGAGTCTAACGGCCGTGTAACTAATGCATAACAAATACTTGCGATAACAATACCCAATCCAGTTGATATGCCTATGTCACGTAATACACGCATAGAGCTAGACTCTCTTGGAGAATGCTGTGGTAAGAAAAACAGTGCTAACATAAGTAAAATGACGGTAACGACTTCAACAGTTAATTGTGTCAATGCAAGATCAGGTGCGGAGAATCGAGTAAATGCAATAGACACCATCAAACCTACGACAGATAACATCAATAATGAAATTACTCGTGAGTGATACCAAATTACAGTGCTAAAAGCACCAATCATTAATAAAGCGGCGCCCATGGCATTATGAACATCAATTGGCGTGAGCTGCTTTTCACCACCTAAATGACTCATTTCAAATAATGGCCAGCTAGCAAAAAGTAACACAACGAGTAGCATCAAGGTTATATAACGCTGTAAAGAGCCATTTTCTATGGCGTTTATTTTACCCTCAGACCATTTCATTACAGCAAAAAGTATTTTGTCGAAAGCTTTTTTTGCATTCAAGGACGGTAATGAATCATGAAATTTAAATAAGTGGCGGCGCTGTGTATACAGTAATAAACCACCACTTACGGCTATAGCACTCATCATTAGTGGTAGATTAAAACCATGCCATAACGCCACTTTAAACTCAGGGACAACGCCACCTAATACAGCAACAGAGGCTGCCGTTAAAATATCGTCAACAATAAAATTGGGAACTACTCCTACGACTAGGCATAACGCAACAAGCACTTCAATTGGCACTCGCATATAACGAGGTGGCTCAGAAGGCTGTTTTGGTAAGTCAATGGGATCGCCATTAAAGAAAACATCATGAATAAAGCGAGCTGAATAAGCCACCGCAAAAGCCCCTGCGATAGTAGCAAGTATAGGGATCAGCCAAGACATAGAGCCGAGTAATTGTTGATGTAGCGTCTCAGCAAAAAACATTTCTTTAGATAAAAAACCATTTAATAGTGGTACACCGGCCATCGACGCCGCCGCAACCATAGCCAACGTAGCCGTATAGGGCATAAATCGCCACAAACCATTGAGTTTTCGCATGTCCCGTGTACCCGTTTCATGGTCAATAATACCCGTAGCCATAAATAAAGAGGCTTTAAATGTAGCGTGGTTAATTATATGGAAGATGGCTGCCACTGCTGCAAGCTTAGTATCTAAGCCGAATAATAGGGTAATTAAACCTAAGTGACTGATGGTCGAATAAGCTAACAAGCCTTTTAAGTCATGTTTAAATAAAGCAACATAAGCGCCGAACAATAATGTCGCTAGCCCGGTAAAACTAACAATAATAAACCATATATCAGTCCCCGCTAAAGCAGGGTAAAAACGCGCTAATAAAAAGACACCTGCCTTTACCATTGTCGCCGAATGTAAATAAGCACTCACAGGGGTAGGTGCAGCCATTGCATGGGGTAACCAAAAATGAAATGGAAATTGCGCTGACTTAGTAAAAGCGCCAAGTAAGATTAAAATTAATGTTACTTCATACCAAGCATGGGCGTGAATAATGTCTCTACTCGCTAATATAACATCTAAATTATAGCTACCAACAATATCACCTAACAACAGCAAGCCAGCTAATAATGCTAGCCCACCAGCGCCCGTAACGGTTAACGCCATTATTGCGCCTTCACGAGCTTCTGATTTATGCCACCAATAGCTAATTAACAAAAAGGAGCTAATACTGGTAAGTTCCCAAAAAAACCACAGCTGGATGACATTATTTGATATGACAATACCAAGCATCGCGGTCATAAATAACATCAAATAGGCATAAAGCTTAGGCATAGAGTCATTACTACTTAAGTAATAACGGGCATAAAATATAACTAATATACCTATTACTAATATCATAAAAACAAACAACAGCGCTAAACCATCTAAACGAAAGGCGATATCTATACCGAGTAAGGGGATCCAGGTAAATGTTTCACGAATAACGTCGCCAGCAAACACCGCTGGTGCCAAGTTAATCGTCATTAATAATGCGATAACCGGCATTAACAACGTCAAACCAGTTGATTGATTACGTGTTAATTTACCCGTCATTGAAGAGATAATACTGCCAAGTAAGGATATCAAGGGTATCCAAAGCAAAGTCATAGAGTAAACCTTTTTTTATTTTTATAGCGAGAAGTAATTCTATCTAGAGATATAGCCATAATATGTCAAACCACATAGTACAGGCAAACAATATCAATGTGATATTTTGTAACGACTTTATCACGAAATATTCCATTAATGCTCAGTAAAGCCGACAAATAATTCGGATAATAATATTAATCACGTCAAAAATTCAAATAATATGGTTATTTCACTAGTTTCACTACCAGCATTAAGTGTAGTATTTACCTTAATAAAGCGATAATCAATTTACAGGTGACTAATGAAGAAGCTCGACAGTATCGATTTGCAGGTATTAACTATTTTATATAAAGATGCTGATATCACCAACAAAGAGTTAGCTGCGCAAATTGGCATTGCCCCATCTACGTGTTTAGAAAGGGTTAAACGTTTAAAAAATAACGGCGTCATTAAGAATGCTTTTATTGATGTTAACTTTAAAACCATCGGCGGGAATATTGAAGCGATTGCAGCAATACGTTTACAACCCTATTCTGAAGATATAGTAAACCAACTACGCGACGACTTACTTAAATTACCTGAAATTATAAGCTTGTATCATATGGGCGGTAATTTCGATTACTTTATTCATATGTCTGTAAGAGATAGTGAGCATTTACGACAATTCGTTTTTAACGCTATCACCTCTCGTGAAGCGGTCACAAATGTAGAAACGTCACTGATATTTGAACACAGCCGCAGTGGTGTATTGCCTAACTTTGATAAGTAGCTTTGATGAGTAACTTAGACAAGTAAAGCTAGATTTCCGATCAGAAACTTCGGGAATGACGAACCTTTTTAACCATCATTCAGGAAAGTCGCTGTCATTCTGGAAAGTCTTTGTCTCTGTCATTCTTAAAAGCACTGTCCGTGTCATTCCGGTGTGTTCTTGGCCGGAATCTAAAACAAAAAAGGATTAAACATTATATGTTTAATCCTTTTTTCTTTAACTATCACTAATTGATATTAATAAAGCTGTTAATTAACTTTTCAAATCATCAAAGAAATTTTTCACACCTTCAAAAAAACCCGTTTCTTTTGGACGATGTTTTGAGCTACTTTTACCCATCTTTTCTTCTAATTGACGTAAAAGATCGGCTTGATCGCCCGATAGATTCACAGGGGTTTCGAGTACAACTTTACACATTAAATCACCCGTAAAGCTGCTACGTACAGACTTAACACCTTTACCTCGTAAACGGAACATCTTGCCAGTTTGTGTTTCTTTCGGTACTTTAAGTTTAACCTTGCCCGCTAAAGTTGGTACTTCAATGTCACCACCAAGCGCTGCTGTGGTAAAACTAATGGGCACTTCACAATATAAGTTATTTTCATCACGAACAAAAATAGCATGATCTTTTACATTAGCTTGAACGTATAAGTCCCCTGCTGGTGCGCCGTGCTCTCCTGCTTCACCCTCACCTGATAGGCGAATTCTGTCACCGGTATCCACACCTGGTGGAATTTTAACGGATAGTGTTTTAGTTTTCTCAACACGACCATGCCCTCGACAGATTGGACAAGGATCAGAAATAACCTTACCCTTACCACTACAAGTAGGACAAGTTTGCTGAACAGCAAATAAGCCCTGACGCATTTGTACTTGACCATGGCCATGACAAGTTGAACACGTTTTAGCACTGGTACCTTTTTTAGCACCTGAGCCATCACAGGGATCACAACTAACATAAGTAGGTACTTTAATTTCTAACGTTTTACCTTTCACCGCATCTTCTAGGCTTAAGTCTAAGTTATATCTTAAATCTGAGCCACGTCGAGCGTGTGATTGTCCACCACGCCCTCGGCCACCACCGCCAAAAATATCGCCAAAAATATCATCAAACGAACCACCGCCAAAACCGCCGTGACCACCACCACCTTGACCTTGTTCAAAAGCAGCATGACCATATTGATCATAAGCACCACGCTTTTTTTCATCGTTAAGTATTTCATAAGCTTCTTTAACTTCTTTAAACAGCTCTTCTTTAGCTTTATCGCCTTGAGTACGATCAGGGTGGTACTTCATCGCTAAGCGTTTATAAGCTTTTTTGACTTCTTTTTCAGTGGCGTTTTTACTCACCGCTAAAACTTCATAATAATCACGTTTTGACATAAATTGGCTTCTTGTTTACGGTAAAAATACTTGTTTTCTATAACGAAAAGCGCCGGAATAACTCCGGCGCTTTACTAACTATTGAAAATCACTTCAATTCAAAGCTTAAGTTGACTTATTTATCTTCTTTAACTTCTTCTTTAACTTCTTCGAATTCAGCATCAACAACATCATCAGCTGGTGCTGCGCCTTCTGCAGCTTCGCCACCTTCAGGTGCCGCTTGTGCTTGTTGCTTAGCTTGAGAAATTTCCATTAACTTAGCAGAGGCTTCGATGACGGCTTGAGACTTAGCTTCAATCGCTTCTATATCGTCATTTTTAACCGCTTCTTCAAGTTCAGTTAACGCCGTTTCAATTTTCTCTTTATCTTCACTTGGTAAATCATCACCCACTTCTTCAATTTGCTTGCGAGTTGCGTGAATCATACCATCTGCTTGGTTACGCGCTTTAACTAGTGCTTCAAATTTTGCATCTTCATCAGCATTCGCTTCAGCGTCACGTACCATTTGCTCTACTTCTTCATCTGATAAACCAGAAGAAGCTTTAATAACAATTTTTTGCTCTTTACCGGTATTTTTATCTTTAGCTGTAACATGTAAAATGCCATCAGCGTCAATATCAAAGGTAACTTCTATTTGTGGTGTTCCACGTGGCGCAGATGGAATACCTTCAAGGTTAAATTGACCTAAAGACTTGTTAGCCGAAGCTTGCTTACGTTCACCCTGCATAACATGTACGGTAACTGCAGATTGATTATCATCTGCCGTTGAAAACGTTTGTGATTGCTTAGTAGGGATAGTGGTGTTTTTATCAATAACATTAGTCATCACCCCACCCGCAGTTTCAATACCTAAAGACAATGGCGTAACATCTAATAATAGTACATCAGTTACATCACCAGAAAGAACACCAGCTTGGATTGCTGCGCCTGCCGCTACGGCTTCATCAGGATTAACATCTTTACGAGGCTCTTTACCGAAGAAGTCAGTTACCATTTTTTGTACTAATGGCATACGAGTTTGACCACCAACTAAAATTACATCATCGATGTCACTTGTTGATAAATCAGCATCTTTAAGTGCCATTTTAAGTGGTTCTAAAGTGGCTTTAACCATATCTTCAACTAAAGATTCAAGCTTTGCACGTGTCACTTTAATGTTCATGTGCTTAGGACCACTTGCATCAGCAGTGATGTAAGGTAAGTTAACATCTGTTTGTTGTGCAGAAGAAAGCTCACATTTTGCTTTTTCAGCAGCTTCTTTTAAACGTTGCATGGCAAGAGGGTCAGAGGTTAAATCCATACCTTGATCTTTCTTAAATTCAGCAACCAAATAGTTGATTAAACGGTTATCAAAATCTTCACCACCTAAGTGGGTATCACCGTTGGTAGCTAATACTTCAAAAGTATGCTCGCCGTCCATTTCATCAATTTCAATGATAGAGATGTCAAAAGTACCACCACCTAAATCATAAACAGCAACAGTTTTATCACCTTCTTGCTTGTCCATACCGTAAGCAAGAGCAGCAGCTGTAGGTTCATTAATAATACGTTTAACATCAAGACCAGCAATACGACCAGCATCTTTAGTTGCTTGACGTTGTGAATCGTTAAAGTAAGCAGGAACAGTAATTACTGCTTCAGTTACTGTTTCACCTAAAAAGTCTTCCGCTGTTTTTTTCATTTTTTTCAATACTTCAGAAGATATTTGCGGTGGCGCCATTTTCTCGCCTTTTGCTTCAACCCAAGCATCACCGTTATCGGCCTTAACAATACCAAATGGCATGATGTCGATATCACGTTGTACTTCTTTATCTTCAAAGCGGCGACCGATTAAACGTTTGATCGCATATAAAGTATTTGTTGGGTTAGTTACTGATTGACGCTTAGCAGGTTGACCTACTAAAGTTTCGCCTTCAGCGGTATAAGCAATGATAGAAGGAGTTGTACGATCGCCCTCTGCATTTTCAATAATACGTACACTGTCGCCGTCTAAAACTGCAACACATGAGTTAGTTGTTCCTAGGTCAATACCAATCATTTTGCCCATCTTTGGAGCTCCTATTTTAAATAATAAGTAACTTGCGAATTAAGAAATATAATTTCAGAAAGTTACTTTTAAATTGTGAATAATTTGTCGTTGATTAGTAAATGGGGGCTTGATAGAACTTTTCAACTCTTTATTACAGAAAAACGTAAAAAAATGTATCTGAGTAAAATGTGCGGTAACTTTATTGACTAATAAATCAAATAGATGTCATTTTATCAACCAAAAACAAGATGAAAGTATTTTAAAACTTCTAGTAAACCAACATATGAAAAAGCCCATTTATAAGAAACATGCTAAATCCAGAGCCTCTTTATGCTGTGTAATTAAGTCACAACTGAAACATCAAGATTGAAATATTAGTTTATACAAACCTTAAAGAAATGTATAAAAGCACAGTTCTGCAGGCAAAAAAAAAGCTAAACACTTGGTTTAGCTTTATTCATACTACATATCTATTTGACAATTAAGCGGTAGCATCTACACTCGGCGCAGCTTTAGATACCATCACCATTGCGGGACGAACTAAACGACCGTTAAGCTCATAACCTTTTTGCATAACAGCAAGAACAGTATTAGGAGCAACACCTTCAACTTCTTGCATAGACATGGCTTGATGTAATTCTGGATTAAACGGCTGGTCTTGTGGATCAACAACTTTAACACCAAACTTATCTAGAGCAGACATCATGCTTTGCAAAGTTAATTCAATCCCTTCTGCTAAGCCTTTTTGACCTTCGTCTTCTTTATCAACATTAGCGATTGCACGTTCAAGATTATCAACAACAGGCAATAATTCAGCAGCAAATTTTTCCAAAGCAAACTTACGAGCTTTTTCAACATCTTGTGCGCTACGGCGACGTACATTGTCTACTTCGGCTTTTGCGCGTATAACAGAGTCTTTTTGATCGCTGACGGTTGATTGAGCAGCGACAAGAGCTAATTCAAGTTCATTAATTTTTTCTTGCTCTGCACTAATCGCATCTTGAGCATGTTCATGTTGCTCTTCAACTTGCTCTTCAGCCTGTTTAATAATATCTTCAGCGATTTGTTCTGGTGATAATTCTGCACCATTTTCATTTTTTGACTCTGTTGTCATGAAAATCTCCAAACTTTCTTAATAATAAATTAATCTCAATGTGGCTAATTATGGGGCTTTGTTTCTATGATTCAAGCTTGAGAAGTAAATCATTTGATAAAAGTGAACTTTACAAGCGAGTGAAATACAGCGAAACTCTATTTACGACAGTGATTTATTAAATACTTAGTAAAATTAACAATGAAAAAACTTTACAAAACTATCGGCTTAATCGGTAAACCTAATCATGAAGGTGCTAAAGCCACGATTGAAGCTTTGCATCAACATTTACAAATTAACAACTATCAAGTTCTGGTTGAAAAATCAGTGGCTCAAACCGTCAATATTGATCAAGTTACTATTGCTTCCTTAACTGAAATAGGCGAACAGGCTGACTTAGCGATAGTAGTGGGTGGTGACGGTTACATGCTAGGCGCAGCAAGAGTATTGGCTGGTTTCAACATTGGTGTAATAGGTGTTAACCGTGGGAACTTAGGCTTTTTAACTGATCTTTCTCCTGATACATTAATAGAGCCACTAGAAGCTATTTTAAGCGGTGAGTCTCGTTCAGAGCAGCGCTTTATTATTGAAGCAGAAGTATATCGCCACGGTAAATTAAAAAGCTCAAACAGTGCAGTAAATGAAGCGGTATTGCATGCTGGCAAAGTCGCCAATATGATTGAGTTTGAAGTTTATATCGATGGCTCTTTTATGTTTAGTCAACGCTCAGACGGCTTAATTATTTCTACCCCTACAGGCTCTACCGCTTATTCAATGTCTGCTGGCGGGCCAATTTTAACACCAAACCTTAATGCTTTAACGTTAGTTCCTATGTTCCCTCATACACTAACTAGTCGCCCAATAGTCGTAGATGGAGATAGTGAAATAAAACTAATACTCGCCAATGAAAATTATGAAAACCTACAAGTAAGTTGTGACGGCCATGTAATTTTATCGGTTATGCCAGGAGATGAAGTTATAATTAAAAAGAGCGAATATACTCTAAGACTAATACATCCTTTAGATCATGATTACTTTAATGTTTTACGTAATAAATTAAGCTGGGGTAACAAACTCTATTAGCAGCACCTCAATATCGAAGTTTATTTAACCAATAAATTGTAAAATAACTTGCACAAAACCCAGTTACTGTATAAATTAACAGTAACTGGGTTTTTGTTCATCTATACGCACTATCACATAGATTTTAATCCGCTATTTTACTTTGAGGTTCTCATGCTTTTACAATTAAACATTCAAGACTTTGCCATTGTCCGCTCTCTCGATATTGACTGGCAAAAAGGCATGACAACAATCACAGGTGAAACAGGAGCCGGAAAGTCTATTGCTATAGGAGCGCTTGGCCTATGTTTAGGTCAACGGCCAATGTCTAACGTTGTTAGGCCTAACTGCAAAAAAGCAGATCTAGCTGCAACCTTTGATATAGGAAAAAATAAATTAGCAAAAAAATGGTTAACAGATCATGACCTGCTCCATGAGAATGAATGTATTTTACGACGTGTTATTTCTGCAGAAGGCCGCTCTAAAGCATATATTAATGGTGGACTTGTACCATTAGCGCAATTAAAAGAAATAGCTCAGTTTCTCATTAACATCCATGGCCAACATGATCATCAGCTGATTGTAAAAGCAGCTGAGCAACGAAACTTACTTGATAATTACGCTAACCACCAAGACCTCATAGGTGAAGTTAAATACCACCACCAAAAATGGCAACAATTAATCGCTGAATACAAAAAACTTCAAAATGAAAAAATATCAAGAGATGCAAGGCAACAACTATTACAATATCAAGTCATAGAACTTGACGAATTTTCACTGCAGCAAGGTGAATTTGAGACCTTAGAAAGTGACTTTAAACGTTATTCAAATGCACAGGATCTTTTAAATGAAACGTTAAGTTCAATTCACACGCTAGCCGAAAATGAACAATTCAACATTATTGACAATTTAAGCCGTACTTGTGATGATTTAAACACCTTAAGCCAAGTTGATAATAGCTTATCTAATATTGCATCAGTATTAAACGAAGCTCTTTTACAAATTCAAGATGCTAGTGCTGATTTAAAACATTATTACGAACAACTCGATTTAGACCCCCAAGCTTATGCTGAAATTGAGAGTCGCTACTCTCAAGCGCTAAAATTAGCAAATAAACATCACATCTCACCTGAAAAGGTAGTTGAACTTCACAACGAGTTATCAACAGAGCTTGCTTCAATAAATTCAGATGAGACTCGTTTGATAAAGGTAAATGATGAAATAGAACTCGCTAAACTAAATTACCTAAATGCTGCTCAGGTTCTTTCTAAATCAAGAAGTGACTCAGCAAAAAAATTGAGTAAGTTAATCAGTAAAAGTATGAATGAATTAAATATGCCTGATGGTCAATTTTTCATAGAAGTTAATCAAGAAGCTTCTGATAGCTTCGATAAAAAAGAACAGCTCTCTGGCAATGGCTTAGATACTGTGACCTTTTTAGTTAGTATTAATAAAGGTCAGCCTCTAGAAGCAATGAACAAAGTAGCTTCTGGTGGTGAATTATCGCGTATTAGTTTAGCTATGCAGGTTATTTTAGCTAATAGTGTTGTAACACCAACCTTAATATTTGACGAGGTTGATGTGGGCATTAGTGGACCAACAGCAGCGATGGTAGGTACTAAACTACAACAATTAGCAAAAAACACTCAGGTTATATGTGTTACTCATTTACCTCAAGTAGCGAGTAAAGGTCATCAACAACTGTTTGTTGCAAAATTAACAAACGGTATGCATACAGAAACAACTATGACTGAACTAAATTCCAAAAACCGCGTCAAAGAAATTGCGCGTTTGTTAGCCGGTGACAAAATCACTGAATTTAGCATAGCAAATGCTCAAGAATTACTAGCGAGTTAGTTATTTTACCAAATAGAGTAATATTTAGTAAAAAATCCTTGGAAACTTCTAACTTGCAACGTTACTATTACTGCTTAATAATTAGAGGATGAATGTAAAACATGTTGTTTCGAGTTTTAGCTGTTGTATTAGCCTTGTCAATTACAGGGTGTTCAAGTTGGATTTTTCGTATCGATATTCCACAAGGTAACTATCTTGAACAAAAAGATATCGACAAGTTGCAAATTGCCATGACCAAAGAGCAAGTTAAATTTATCTTAGGTAGCTCTGTTGTGCTAGATGCGTTTGACGAGGATACTTGGTATTATGTTTACCGGTTTAGATCTGGTCGTGATGAAAGTTTCAATCTAAAGAAAAACTTTACTATCAAGTTTGTAGAAGACAAGTTAGTTTCCGCAGAAGGTGATTTTACTCTAGGAGAAAACTTTAATACTCCTATGGAGAACTAAAGTTAGCTTGATTTCTAACAAAAAAGTGGCCTAGGCCACTTTTTTTTTATTTGAAGATGAAACTTTAACTTATAAAGGTTTTAATCGACCACCCGTTATTTTATTAGCTCGGCCTTCTTCTTTGGCTTTTTCTGCTCTTCGCTTTCTTACTTCTTTTGGATCGGCGATTAGTGGCCGGTAAATTTCTATACGGTCTAGATCGTGAAGAGTATCTGATAGTTTTGCAACTCTGTTCCAAACCCCAACTTTATTAATTGATAAATCAATCTCAGTAAAAGTCTCAGTAATTCCAGATTCCAGTATTGCTGTTTCTATTGTTACTCCCTCGATAACATTAAGCGTTAATATTTTTTGTTTGTCTGGTAAACCATAAACAACTTCAATTCTAATTTTTTTCTTGGATTCTTGTTCACTAACAGCTTGTTCAGACATTACCGTAAACCTCTTTTGCTCTTTGAGTGAATGCTTGCACCATATTATTGGTCAAATGATTAAATACTCGACCAAAAGCCAAATCAAAAACTATATTAGAAAACTCATAATCTAAATCTAGACTAATTTTACACGCCTCATCAGACAGGGCTTTTAATGTCCAGCTTCCGGTGAGTTTCTTAAAGGGACCATCAACTAAAGTTAAAATGATTTTTTCATTGTTCACCAAAATATTTTCAGTAGTAAACCACTTCTTTAATCCCCCCTTTGAAACTAATAAAGACGCGGTAATAGTATCGTTATTTTGTGAGATAATTTTACTATCGCCACAATCAGGAATAAAACTTGGGTAAGCTAAAATATCGTTAATAAGTTGATACATTTCTTCTGCACTGTGCATTACTAAGGCACTACGACTAATTACAGGCATTGATCCTCCAAAAAACATTACCGTTATCATAGCAAAGCTATAACAAAAGCTCACTAATAGGATTAGCGTTTACTTGACTAAAATCAGTTTACTTAAGTCTAATAAACAAATAATTACCATGAATTAACAATTATTTGTAAATCAAGATATAAAACAATCTATTTATCCGTATAAAGAGTAGGGTTTTAGATTGAATAACAGCCAGTATATTGTATAAAACTATACAAACAGGCGTTATTTGCAGATATGTCCTACATACAAGCATAAGTACATGTTTGTAAAATAAGAACTTTTGCTGTTTTGTCCCAATTTTAGGGCTTAAAAAAAAATGAAAATAAATAATAATAATCCTGCTCAAGTATGGCTTTGCTCTTGTAATTCTATGGTTTCAATTAAAAACTACACTGTAATTTTAAACTTACTTGCTCGAAATCTTGGAGGTAATTGCCTCATTTCTTACCCGTGGCATGACCTTGATTATGTAAAAGTAATCGAATTAAAGAGGCAATTAATTGATAGAAAACTTCGATACACCTCTATAAATACTTATTTAACCGTTATTAAAGCCGTTAGTCGTGAGGCTTGGCGGTTGGGTCAAATGCCAATTGACCGACACATGAAAATACAAGATGTTAAACGTTTAAGAGGCTTTACTGAAACATCAGGACGGGCTTTAACAGTTAAAGAGATCAATAAACTTTTAAACTATTCAAACCTATCAGAAGTAACCAAAGTACACAGAGACTCTGCCATTATTGCCGTTTGTTATGGTGCTGGATTAAGGCGTTCAGAGGTGGTAAAGCTTGATTTATCAGACTTTATTGATGATAAAATTTTTGTTCATGGTAAAGGTAATGTTAATAAACACCTGTTCTTGCCTAAATTCGCCATTAAAGCGATTAATAAATGGTTAACTTACAGAGGAGACTTTAAAGGAGCGTTATTCCCTCGCTTCATCATTGGCGGCACTATGACAGACTTTAGAATGTTACCTAATGCCGTTAACTGTATTCTTGAGCGTAGGAGAAAAGCAGCCAAAATAGCCCCATTTACCCCGCATGATTTAAGGCGAAGCTATGCCACTAACTTAATTGATAACGGTGTTGATTTGTTCACTGTGCAAGGTTTAATGCGTCATACGGACATCGAAACAACAAGACGGTATGATTTAAGGGGGGATAAAACAAAAAAGGCAGCAGTGGCCATGTTGCCTATATAATTATTCTTAATTACGAACTGATGTCGTAATGTGTGTATTGAAGCCATTAGTTCGAGATTCTCATCCATATATTTTCTAGTGAATATCTATGAGGGTAAATCGTGTAATGCCGTGTAATGTTCTTTTGGGCAGAAGTATGTATAATTTTTTAGGTGGTGAATTGCATGACTTTTTGGTGCTAATTTAAAAAATTAACCTCAATATCTTAGCCATATATTTTCTAATGAATTAGTTTTGTCATATTACTGAGAAGTCTCAGTAATATCTGAGTGATTATAAAAATTAAATGTTTTTAGTTTATAAAGCTTTGAAACTATGTGATATTAATACGAATTAAATAAAATTCATGAGACGAACATTGCTGAGAAATCTCAATAATAAGTTGTTGAATCGAGAGTTCGGATGAAAATCAAGCTGAAAGATTACGAAAGAATCTATAAAACGATCAATAGCATTGTAAGAAATGAAAATGCAGATCCTACTGTTGCATGTACATTCTTTAGCTTCTTTGGCGCGCATATTTTAAGAGAACACTATAAAATGGATGCTCACCCAGCTGCGGGTATGTGCTTTTATCATATGGGTGAAAATAATGATATTTTATCATTTGCGAAATTGGAAGACGACAGCTTTTCATCTGATATAGACGGCTTTCACTGTTGGGTAATTGTAGAGGGTTGGTTAATTGATTTTATGGCTCCAGCCTTTTCTGAAATAAAAACAGGTAAAGCTCCTCTGAAATCCAAAATGATGCAGAAGCCAATATCTGAAATGGCAAATTCAATAGGTAACCTTTCTAAAGAAGGCGACTTCTATTTTGATGCAAACCCTGAAATTTTAAGAAATAGAATGAAATATTTAAATTCTAGTTTAGCGTATTCTGATTTAGCAGATATTTGTAGCCAATGGTATAAAAAACCCCCGAAGAAGATGGTCAAGGCAATCAAAATTGGGGATGGTAAGGGGGAGTTAAACTCTGTCTCGTTAAAAGGTAACAGTGTCATCGGGGCTTGGTAACTAATTCACCTAACAAGAATTTAAAGCGGGACTGCTAACAGTTTGCTCTGTTTCGCTTCGCTACACATTTTAGCAAACAATTATCAGCCGCTTAAATGGGCGTTAGACAACTAGGTGAATCCATCAATTTATGAGTAATTTTCAAACGAGAATAACTGAAGGTGTTTCGTGGTTAAGCCAATTCAAAATCTTCGCAAAACTTTTTGATTGGATGTATAAAGACAAGAAGAATGCACACACTTTTTTGTTGTTCTTTAATATCTTTAATACAAGTTTGTATTTAACGGCTTCATTTTCCCCTTGGATTTTTATTGTTTGGGGATTAATTATTCCAACGATATTATTTCGTAGTAGCCCTTTAGCCGGAGTTTCAAACCTAATTGAATTAGTTCGCAATAAAAAAATTAGCTTTACTGGCTTTATGATTACAATTTTTTTCATGATGCTATTTTATATTTGCCTCTTTGCATGTTTTTATATGTTATTTGGTACGCTCGAAAATAGTAAGGGACAGGCTGTAACAGGTTTGTGGAGCCACTTCTATTTTAGTACTGTTACTTTTACAACTCTGGGGTACGGAAACATAGTGCCATCAAATATTATTGGAGAAATTATTGCTTCAGTAGAGGTAATTATTGGTTTCGCCGCATTTGCATTACTTATAGGTATAGCTTCAGCGTTAGCAATCGACAAAGATCAAAATAAAACTGAGTAACGTTGTCTGATAAGGCAATCCAACGAACACGCAACAGTTGGCTGCGTTTCGCTTCGCTACACAATAACCCAACTATTACTTAGCCGCTTATTGTGAAGTTAGGCACCAAGGAGTATATACATGGATTGGTTTTTCAAAATAGTAAGAATCGCTGGAGTTAATTTCCCTGTTGCGGCGTCACTTGTTCAAATGCAAGCCGAAATCGATTCTGTTGCTATGGTAAATAGATTAAATAAATTTGAAGATCCTATCTCTTACCTTCATGAAGATATCCCTAAACTAGCAAAAATCATTTACAAAAACCTGCAAGTAAATGATTCTATAAATTTAGATTTTCCCGATGATTTTTATATAAAATATAGCCGACCTCTCGCAGCTCTAGAGTCTTCTGGCTTTATTTCAAAGAATAGTGTTTTAGGTTCAAGGATTCCCCTAGGAATAAACTTAATTGATGCATCATTTATTATGTATATGTGTAACCTCGCAGAAGACCCTCAAAAGATGACAGAAATTATTGATATAGTTGATCGTTGTGAGGTGGGTTTATGGCTTGATGGCAGTCAACTTAAAGATAGTCTTGGATTACCTAAATATGTTGTTCGCGCCATTTTCGAGATATATCAAGCTAAAGGCTACGGAATTCTTTCTCGAACAATAGGTTCTTGTCAGTACCTCTGCAATGCCTAACAAGCTAATTAGTAAGGACAAAAGCAGTTGCCTGTTTTCGTCTCTCAACATTTTAGCCAACAAATTTTTGCCCATTATTAGGGCGTTACTTACCAATCAAATTATAAGGAAGTCGATTGAAACATTCACAACGTATAGGTAATATTCCAAAAGCTGAGATTATTGACTTTTATTTATCTCTTAACTCTAATGAGCTTGATAAAATATTGCGTACAAGTAGTGGGCATGAGATTAATCGATTGCTATCTCATTTAACTGAAAGGCAATTAAATGAACTACTTTCTTCTGTTTCTGATATTGCAATAGATACCATTTTTGAGCGTTTACCTAGAACAAGAATCAATAAATATTTACTGCTGGCCTCAGGGAATAACACTCGAAAAATAGTAGCTAGTTTATCCGATGAAACAAAATTCAAAGTATTAACTAATTCATCTTCAAGTGTACGCAACAAGTTTCTAACCACATTACCAGCTCAATCTAGAGATGAGTGGAAGCACTTAATCAAAGAAGAGACGTTGTTAAATAGAGAATTAGATTTAATTACAACAAATAGAATCGACAACTCGCTTGAAAAAGAAGCCATAGAACGTATTCGCTCTTTAGAACAGCAAACTCAATTGAGGCAAGAACAATCTGAGGCTAGAATACAACAATCAGAAGAAAAATTGTCTGCGATTCATCATCAAATATCTCAATCTGAAAAGGAGCTGCATGATCAACATCTCCGCTCAACAAAAGAACATCAAGTACTTAAAGATCGTGAAAAGCAATTATCAATAAAGCTATTAAAGTTACGTGAAGAGAACGAAAAACAAATACAGAAACGTATAGATATAAAAGTTCCAGAGTACGTAACAAATGCAATTACAGCACTAGAAGAAAAAGAAGTAGAGTATAAAACGAAAGCCAAAGAATGGAGTGATAAAGGTAACAGAGCATTAGGTTATGCCGTAAGCGCTGCATTACTAGCTTTGGTATACGGTGCTTATGAATTTAGTAATACATCAAAAGCGGATATTAGTTGGCTATTTCTTGGTTACTTGATGCTGAAGGGGTTGATCATTATCGGATTGTTTGGAGCTTGGGCAAAGCATGCTTATGGTCAATCTAATGCTTATATGCATGAAGCACTAAAAAGAAGCGAAAGAACACATGCGATTAGTTTCGGAAAGTTATATCTAGAAATATATGGCCACGATGTGAGTAAAGAGGATATGAAGTCCATATTTGAAAACTGGAATATGGAGAGTAAAAGTGCATTTAAGGATATGAAACAGGAGGACTTTCAGCCTCAAACACTTGATAAATTGAAAGATATTATCAGTTTAATGAAAACAGGAGATTCCTCTACTTCCAATACTAAATAGTTTGAGTAAATCGTAAAAAAAACAACACTCCCTGAGGTCGACTACTAGTAAAACGTAGCTATTTTAGAAAACTTTTACTCTGCAGAAAAAAACGGTACATTCTTTTGCTATTAATAAAGCCGCTAATTAGCGGCTAAGTAAGTTTCTTGTTTGGCTTGTTGCACCTCGGTTTTTCGTAATCGGACATCAAATTTATCAAGCTTGGTTTCAACTTTTTCAACTGAGCTTTTAATATTGACTATCTCAACACTTAAGCGCTCAGTGGTCACTACTGAACTTAATACCCCTGTGATTATGATAGCGAGAATGGTTTTAATAAAATCTGACATATTAATTATCACCTCCCATTGCATCAACTAAGCCATGAGCTGTGCAATAGTTAAAACCTATCTTGAACCCTTTAGCATCCCAAAGCGCCCTGATATCTGCTCTATATTCTTCACTGGTTGAGTTGCAATAGAAGGTTGAAATATCACCGAATTCATAGTTTTTTATCGCTGAACAGCCAGACAACATTAAGAGCATCACTACTAATAGTTTAGTTTTTACCACTTTGGACCACCTACTTTTACGGCTAAGTACATAGCCTTTGCTTTAAAATAACTCACTCCATCAACGCGCATTGCTTCATAAAACATTCGATGCACTTGTTTGTGTGGGCTTGATTTTGTGACGCAGTAAACGTCATGAATAACACTTGCTCGACGGTATTTACCGATAAATGGCGAACCAATAAAACGCCAAAAGAAACGGGGAATACTTGCCCCATCAATAACGGAGTCAATGGGCGCATCCCACTTGATCCCTTTTTTATCTTGATACTGAAAGGCATCGAGTAATTGCATTTTTCGCGGGTCTTTTAACCACGATACTTTTACATCACCTACAAACTCAGCCATTAACCTTTCATGCCTTGCAAAGCGTAATGACTAATAACGGTGACAATCACGGCAATAATTAACTTATCTTGTAGGCTGTTCATGCTAAGGCTACCCCACTTCTTACTTGCTCGATGGTGTAACCGTTACGACCTTTTGCGCCCTCAAATACTGACATGGCCAATATTAAGTGCGGATAATCTTCAGGGGTTAAAACGGTATCTTCATCAACGTTTAAAGCGTTTTCAACATAATCAATATAAGCACGCGTTGGATTCTCTTCACTGGGTGCCCATCGGTTAAGTATTTCGCTGATAGTATCGAACTGATATTTACGCTTATAGGTAAGCATTGTCTTATAGGCTGCTCTAAAACCATGCTCGATAGACTCAAATACAGCAAAGCCGCTTGCCTCGCCTGTTTGACCTACCCAGTTATAACTTTTGCTTGCGCGGATATTTAACGGGTTTTTGTTTCTAACGTTTAACGGTGTGCGTGTTCTCATGTAAAAAACTCCTGCTGTCAGCACGACAGTAGTTAAAAGTAAAAGTTTACGAGACATTAGATTGCCTCGTCGATTGTTCCATCTTTTAACAGCTCTTCAAAACGAGTGTTAAAATCCAGCACTAACATTGATTGTGGACTCACTGGGTTAACCGCACCGGTTAACATGTTCACAATGACCGCTAAGCCGTCCTGAGTGTCAGTAAAATCTAAATCACAATGACCAGCATTGAATAAGCGACTTCTGATAACTCTTGAAACTGGGTCAGCTTCAATGGCTAATTCTTCGTACACTGTAAACCTGCGTTGCATAGCGCCTGTTGATATTTTGCGAAACGTTAGTGCTACATCACTTTGTTTTTTAACAAAGCCGCCCAATATGCGTACGTGTTTTTCTGGGTCAAATACATTCATCAATATTACTCCGTGATAATGTGTCTAAGGGTGAAACGGTTAGAACTACTGCTTGTAGCTGCAAGTGGCTTACTCGTATAAATCACCAAACTTTGCTTATATTCGATGTAAGGTAAGCCTCCCACATAACCAGTATCACTATCAGTTTGACCAACAATTTGAGAGGTGACTGTTGTGGTGATTTTATTTTCATGCTCACGATTTATAAATAATTTACCATCCACAAAAAGCCTAAAACCAATCGATTCAGCAATTGAAATAAAAGTGACAAAGCCTTTACCAGTTCGAGAAATAAACGGCGCTAAAGACTCCATATCACCACCAGAGGCTAACTTGTCTGGATTATCTGTAATATGCAAAGCAGGGTAAATATTTGAACCGTTATCACTCAAACCATTAGTATTCAAAGGTAGATTTACAACAGGAGCGAAACCAAGCGGCTCAGGTATATTCGCTAATATACGGTCGCTTTCAGCCGTAACATGATTCTTTGCCAGCAAAGATTCTGCATCGGTGTTGGCATTAATCGCCGTTACATTTGAATCAAGCTGACTCTGAGTCACGTCACCATCAGCCGCAACAACCGTTTGAGTTGCTGTGGCCTTTGTTGCTACATCTGCTTTTGTTTCGATAGTTCTAGCATCAGTATTTGAATTAACCTGGTTAACTATGTCAGCCGTTAATTGGTCAATATCGATAGGGTTATTTACTTTAGACATGTTTCTCAATCCCCACTGATAACGTTAATGCATTGTTTGTCGTGTTATGAACATAGATTTCACCTGATGTGACTAACGTCATATCCCCCACTTGAGCGCCGCCGCCTTGTAAGATGCGACCACGGTTATTACTTACGTTCACACTACCAACACGAACCGTTGAAAAAGTTGAACCCGATAATTGGATCATGATTTCTTTACGCTCTGCATCCGCAGCCGCAGCCAATACCTTTGAATTGGCTGGTAATGGAATATCCACCAAATCATCGACCGTATTTGGAACAATAATTTCAACAGAGCCAACCGAAGTAGTAACAGTAATACCTTGTTCAATTCTATCAACCACTACAGAGCCTGTTATTTCAACCGTTCCAGAGTCACCAGAAAACACTTTTAAATCGGTTGTCTGATACTCAACAACTAACTCAACATCTGATTTATTAACGAAGAACAAAGACTTCACGCCCTCAGTTTCAACAATAGAGTTTTGCTTTAACTGAAATTCATTAACGCCAAACTCTTCATTGAACACCGTTAAAGCACCACTGGTTTTAATAATGGTTAAATACTTTGCTGATGTTGGTACACGTTTTTGCCCGTTTGGGGCAACTTTAGCAATGGCCATTAACTACCCCTCCCAGTTAAAAACATAAAACCTAACCCAAGGATTGCCACTCCCCCCATAAAATACATCACCATGCGCTCAGAGCTTGACGCAACAATATCTTGCCCCTGTAAAGAAGTGCTACGCGCTAAATCAGCAATAGTGGCTAAGTTCTCTTTATCTTTTGCTTGGTTGTCCATTTGAACATCGCTAATCCCTTCTGAAAATTCACTCACAAAATCAGACAAACCTGATGCGTATTCACCCGACATAGTCTCAAGCAAACTCATGGTTTTATCGGTATTGTTTGACACCATAGTCATTGAATCATCAATAACACTTTCATAGGTTCGAAAAGCGTTATCTTGTGAATCAACCAGCGCATCAACAACATGGCTTGCATTGTCTTTAACGGCATTAATGGACTCTTTAGCCAGACTAGTGCCCTCGCGCATTACCTCACCAGCAAAATCAAAACTTTGCTCGATTGCGCCACCATCCAAAATATTGACCGTGCCAGCCCCAGCATAATCACCGTCATAACGAATAGAATTATCAATATCGTTTTCTTGCTCGAAACTATTATCAATGTCATTACGAACAGAATTATCAATATCATTTTCTAATCTGACACTGTTATCGATGTCATTTTCTAAGCGGATACTATTATCAATGTCGTTTTCTAGTCGGATGCTATTATCAATGTCATTTTCTAATCGGATACTGTGGTCTGAATTATCCTCGTAATCATATTCAAAGTTATTTTCTTCATGGGTAACACCACCCGTTACACCCGCATAATCACCGTCATTTACAATGTTTGTTGTTCTCTGGTCATTCTTCGTTGTTTGGTTGGTGGTGCTTTTTCTGCTAAATATCCCCACGCTCTACCCCTTCTTTGTTAGATAGTAAACAGCACCAAGAACAGCTAAGGCCATAAAGCCAGCAGTAACAGGGGAAATCCCTGTACTGCCATAATTCAAACCGCCAAAACCTGCGGAGGCATCGAAAGTTAAATCACCTGCACCGCTTTTGGCGTCACCACCACCGATAGCCATTTGACCGCTATTTGTGATCGCATCAAAAAGACTCATTACGTTTTACTCCCCTGATACATTTGATAAGCGACATAGCCGCCACCAAGCACCAAGCCAACCTTTACAATTTTTCCAAACCCATCAGAGGCAAAAAAACCAAGGCCAAACCCAGTACCACCCGCTAACAAAGGTATTAACAATAACGGCATGCTTTATCCCCTTACCACTAGAATTACGGCTATGATTGAAACAACACCTAGCCCCAATGTTTTATTATCAACACCGTTAATTAATGACGCGGTAGCAGGTTGAGCAATGCTAACCGTTGGTGACTCTTTACCATCACCAAAGGTTACGTTTTTTGCTTTTGCATCGTTCGTTTCTGGCTGTGCGGAAATCTCAGCAACTTCCTTTTTCACATAACCTGAAACCCAATCGCTCGCCCCTTCGGAGACAGATTCAACCATGCCCCCGAAATCGAAATCATCAAGCCAATCCATACAACCCCCTTATTTATCAAGCTTTAAAGGGGCTGTTTGCTCTAACATTTCAACAAACATCGGGATTGATTCAGCGCTAGCCATATCAATTTCAAACTTTAACTCTTCGCCATGTGTTGAGAACAAACCATCCCAACCAAAACCGAATAACGTGGGGTCAAAATGAAAGTAACCTGCTTGTGACGTTAAATCACCGTAACGAGCTAAATCTTCAGCATTGGTGGTTTTTTCTAGCTCATGAATTAAACGAGAATTACGGTAGATTTTGATTGAATTAATTGCGGTTGATTTAAAGTGAATGCGACGAATACGGCGTTTAGGATTACCGTTCTTCCAAATTAAATCATTAACGCCATCGGTAGATGCATCAAAAGAGGTGCTATACACATTAGGAGTGAATACGCGACGTTCGCCATTAGTCATCCAGTAACGACCTTTTAACGACGGTGTTCCCGTTCCTGACCCTAATTCGATATACAAGAAAATTTCTTCACTGGCATACGTTGGCAACTTGCCAGAAGTAACACCTTCACGAGTACGATAAATCACATCAGAAAAAGGGATCACGTATTTACCAGAAACAGCTGGCAAGCCTTTGAATGAATCCAACATAACTAATTGAGCGCCAGTGTATTGAACGATAGGTTTACCGCCAATTTCTAACCATACACGCTTAATTAGCGAGGCATCGGTGATATTGGTTTGCAGTTCAATCATGTGCAGTGTTGAACCGCCTTTGATTTCAATGTGTGCGGTTTCATCCCACGCCAAGCCTTCTACAGAGCGCATTTTTCGAGAATAAGGTGCAAATGGTTGTAACATATAATT
>JALJPB010000046.1 GCA_022969175.1 Colwellia sp.
TTCACGCAAACAAGCGGGCCATCGTCAATGGTTCACTGAAGTGAAAATTACTGGTATTAACGGCTAATTAGGAGCATCTAACATGGCACATAAGAAAGCTGCGGGTAGTACACGTAACGGTCGTGATTCAGAAGCTAAACGCTTAGGCGTTAAACGTTTCGGTGGCGAGTCAATTTTGGCTGGTAACATCATCGTTCGTCAACGTGGTACTAAATTCCACGCTGGAACTAACATGGGTATGGGTAAAGACCATACTTTATTTGCTTTAACTGATGGTAAAGTTCAGTTTGAAGTAAAAGGTCCTAAAAGCCGCAAATTTGTTAGTATTATTGCTGACTAATTGTTGAGACTATTCTAAAAAGCCTCGCAATAGCGAGGCTTTTTTTTACATAATTTTTATGTAAGTCTTAAAATCGTTTATACTAGCGATATTATTGTAAATTCTCATATTATTTAGAGTTATTGAAACACCATGAAATTTGTTGATGAAGTCGAGATCAGAGTTGAAGCTGGAGATGGCGGCAACGGTTGTGTCAGTTTTCGAAAAGAAAAGTTTATTGAATATGGCGGCCCTAACGGCGGAGACGGCGGCGATGGCGGCGATGTATTCCTTATTGCGGATGAAAATCTAAATACACTGATTGATTACCGCTTTGAACGTTTTCATCGTGCTAAACGTGGTCAAAATGGTCAAAGTCGAGATTGCACTGGTAAAGGCTCTGAGGCACTTTTTTTAAAAGTTCCAGTCGGTACCCGATGCATGGACCTTGATACGGGTGAACAGCTTGGCGATCTTACTCACCACGAACAGCAAATGCTGGTTGCTAAAGGTGGTTGGCATGGTCTTGGTAATACTCGCTTTAAAAGTAGTACCAATCGAGCGCCACGTCAAAAGTCAGATGGCACACCGGGCGAAATACGTAGCCTAAAACTTGAGTTATTATTATTAGCTGATGTTGGCTTATTAGGATTGCCTAATGCCGGTAAATCTACCCTTATTCGTAGTGTTTCAGCAGCCAAACCTAAAGTTGCTGATTATCCTTTTACTACTTTGACCCCCAATTTAGGTGTCGTTCGATTAGATCCTCAGCGTAGTTTTGTTATTGCTGATATTCCTGGTCTTATTGAAGGTGCTGCAGACGGTGCTGGTTTAGGTACGCAATTTCTTAAACATTTAGAGCGTTGTCGTATACTACTTCATATTATCGATATTATGCCTGCAGATGGCTCATGCCCAATTGAAAATGCCAAAACCATTGTTGGTGAATTAGAGCAATATTCTGAAAAATTATTTAATAAACCTCGTTGGATTGTCTTTAATAAACTTGATTTGGTTCTTGAAGAAGAAGCTGAAGAAATTACCAGTGAAATTTTAACCGCACTGGATTGGCAAGGCGAGTCTTGTAATATATCTGCCTTCAATAGAATGGGCACCCATGAATTAACTTCACGAGTGATGACCTTTATTGAAAGCCTGCCTCCAGAAGTAGAAGATGCTCCTGTAGAAGGCAAAGACGTTGAATTCAAATGGGATACCTACCATGAAGAAGCAATTAATAACGTTGAGGATGATCTAGACGATGAAGACTGGAATGAAGACGATTATGATGTTGAAGTTGAATATCGTCAATAATCATCAATAGTTATCAATAGTAATTTAATTAAAGGCACTAATTATTGGTAATTAGTGCCTTTATTGTTTGTGTTTTAACACAGTATAAAGAGAACTTATGACTGAACTTTCACTTATTGTTGCTACGGCTAACAATAGAGTTATTGGCAAAGACAATGACATGCCTTGGCATTTACCTGCCGATTTGACTTACTTCAAAAAAACAACACTAAGTAAACCTATTGTCATGGGACGAAAAACTTTTGAGTCAATAGGTCGGGCCTTACCTGGAAGGCGCAATATCGTGCTTTCTAGAGATAAAAACTATCAAGCAGAGGGTATTGAAGTCGTAACTTCTGTGGAGCAAGCGTTAGCTCTAGTTACAGATGTTGAAGAGGTTATGGTTATTGGTGGGGGAGCTATTTATGCCCATTGTATGCCATTGGCAACAAGGCTTTATGTTACTCATATCAAAGCTGATATTGATGGCGATACCCAGTTCCCTGCTTATGATACCGATAAAGATTGGCTGAAAATTAGCAGTAAGCTGGTCCAAGCTAATGATAAAAACGCATTTGATTTAGATTTTTCTGTTTATCAACGAAAATAACTAGCATTTACCTTGTTAGTTTATATAAAAAAAGCGCCAAAGGCGCTTTTTTTTATATGTTTGAAAAAGGTTATATTAAAGTTTAAATTCTTGAACTGATTGCTGTAACTCTTCGGCCAAGCGAGCAACTTCGCTGCTTGATGCCGCTGTCTGTTGGGAGCCAGCGGTTGTTTGCTCGGCAATGGCAACAATAGATTCTAAATTCTCACTAATTTCATGGGCAACGACGCTTTGCTCTTCTGCTGCAGTAGCAATCTGAGAGCTTTTGTCATAGGCTTCATGAACAGCATGGGTAATAGCTTCAAGGGCCTTCTCCGCCATTTCGCTTTGAGACACACATTCAGCAGCTTGGATTTTTCCTGTGTCCATTACCGCCACCGCTTTTTCAGAGCCCTGTTGCAGTACTTCAATCATTTTTTGAATTTCTTGAGTAGACTCTTGTGTTCTACTTGCTAATGTTCTTACTTCATCAGCAACAACAGCAAAGCCACGGCCTTGTTCACCAGCTCGTGCGGCTTCAATGGCAGCATTTAAGGCAAGTAAGTTGGTTTGCTCAGCAATGCCACGAATTACATCTAAAATACCACCGATAGATGCACTGTCTTGCTGTAATTTATTGATAACCTGAGAAGCAGAGTCCACTTCATTAGCAAGTTGTTCAATAGTTTTTCGGTTGGTTTCAGAGATAACTTTTATCCGCTTAGCTTCATCGTCAGCCTGCTTTATTTCACCTAAGGTATCGTTCGCACTAGCAAGAACACTTTGCGCGGTACTACTCATTTCAGTTGTTGCTGATGCGGCTTGTTCTACCTGATTACGTTGCTCTTCAATTGCTGTTGTACTTTGTGCAGTAACCGCTGAGGTTTGTTCTGCAGCAGCTGCTAGTTGAGTTGAACGACTAACGATACTTTGAATAAGATTACGCAAGCTATCAATAAGTAAATTACAATTTTTAGATAGTTCGGCGAATTCATCTTTACCCGACTCATCTAATTTTCTTGATAAATCACCTGAGGCAACTACATTAAGCATTTCATTAACTCGAGATAATGGTCGAGTAATGCTAATTAAAGTGAAGTAGGCAATTACCCCGGCAGCAATAGTTGAAATTATCATAATAATCGTGGTTTGATTATTGCCTCGAGTAACTGATTCATCAACCATCTGGTTAATTTCTGCTGTTGCTTTATTCGCGAGGGTAACTTGCTTAGCTAATATATCACTTGCACTGCGGGTATTGTTTTCTGAATCGACAAGTGCCTTAGTTGCTTGAGCAATAGCGGCTAACTGAGATGATTTATTGCTAAAAATGCCATCGTCACTAGCAACGAGTTCTTTTATTTCACTAAGAGCAACAACAAGGTCATCTGCAATACCTGAGGCTTGATTAGCGCGCAACTCGTTTTCAACATCAATAAATGCTTTTTCAATGTCAGAATAAGCATTGGTTATTTCATTTTGAACAATTTGCTCAGATTGGCTGTCGAGTACATCGCGATATTCAAAAGCTGAACTGACCATGCTATTTAATAATGTTTCAATATGTTCACCCATGCTGACAGCACGCTGAAGTTTTGTGTCAGCTAAATCATGATCAGCTAAGTCTAATAACAAGGTCGCGGCATCATCTGCTTTTTCTTCTAAGATATCAACTCGCTCAATTAAAGCGCTATTTTGTTGGATACTGGTTTGGCGATTTCGATTCAGATCATTAACGTTTTTATTAAAGTTACGATAAACTTTGTCAACTTTGTTTAGATTGGCTAATAATGTTTGTTCATCACGGACAATTGTTTTTAGTTTTTTTAATGTTTCGCTGAACTTATCATGGCGTGCATTAAAAGCTTTATGGTTTTCAGATAATGTTCCTAATTCCTGTTGATAGTATTCTTTTACCGCCAAATTTCCCATGGTAATTAATTCAACAGCAAGAACATTACTCTCTTTTAGCGTTGGTATTGCTAATTGACTGACTTTTTTTGTTGATTGGCCAATTGTACTGAGGTTAGAAAATGAAAACAGACTCGTCGTAATTAACAAAATAGCAAGGATGGAGAACCCACCAATAATCTTGACTTTTACAGTAAAATTCATATACACCACCACTTGGATTTGTAAACGTTTAGGTTAAACAATAATAAAATTAACATCGATAAATGAAGATAAGATGCCTTGTTATCGAATTAATAGCTTTATTTATCGGCCATATTATTTAAATAGTTAAATACATTAATCTATTATAACAAGACATTGAATTATTTCATTATAAGTTATGCAGACAATGCTTTTATTTTTACTTAACTTGTCGATGATTTTCAATAAATAGCTGCTTATCGTGCCACCGTATCATGGTTAAATGATTACGCCAAACACAACCCGTATCTAAAGCATAAATGTTTTTTGTGGCACAAACCCCCATTAATGCAGCCCAATGACCAAATACCCAAGACTGGTTTTTAGTTAATGACACTAATTCAAACCAAGGTTTGAGATTTTTAGGGGCAAGATTTGGCGGATCTTTATGTTGAAACTCAAGGGTTAAACTTTCGTCACAATAGCGCATTCTAGTGAGCGCATTTATAGTGTAGCGAAACCTTTCAATAGCATTGCTTACCTTGTTCCAGTCATTTCCTTGGTCACCATACATTGTTTTAAGCCAATAACTCCGCTCTTTTGATGCAATATTTTTATGGGCAATGTGCGCTTGTAATAATGCTTCTTCAATGGTCCATTGCGGTGAAAGTCCCGCATGGCTCATATATGCCTCTTCATTTGGTAGTTGCCTAATGAGTGGTTGTTGAGCTAGCCAATCCATTAATTCATCAACATCAGCGGCAGCGAGTAGATCACCTAAACAGTCTTTTGGATTGACCTTTTTATGTCCTGCATAGGTTGCCAATAAATGTAAGTCATGGTTACCTAGAACCGGTTTAACACAATCGCCTAGAGATTTTAGAAAACGTAATGTTTCCAGCGATCGAGGGCCTCGAGCGACTAAATCTCCGACTAGCCAAAGTTCATCTTTAGTAGGAATAAAGTCAACTTGTTTTAACAACCCTTGTAGCTCCGTTAGACATCCTTGCAAATCACCGACGATATATAGAGCCATAATTAAGCTATTTAGTTAAGAATGTTTGGGATAGCAAGACGAAAAACAGGAATGTCTATTTGAAGTAAAACACCACTTTTACTGCGCATTTGATAATAGCCTTGCATAGTACCAATAGGTGTTTTAAACATAGAACCACTGGTGTAAGTGAAGCTACTGGAAGGTAATATAGTCGGCATTTGACCTATGACACCTTCACCTTCAACGGTATTAACATCGCCATTTGCGTCAGTAATTTTCCAGCTTCGACTTAATAGCTTGATTGCTTCATCACCATTATTAGTAATGGTGATGGTATAACTGAAAACAAAACGCTGTTCATCAGGAATTGATTGCTCAACTAAATAGGCTGTTGTTGTGGTGATAGATATATTTTGGTTTGATAATGCTGCAGGGTTCATATTGATATTACTCTTGATCTTCTTCAACAGGATTATCAACAACAAAGTTGGCGAGCATAATATAATCATCCACACTTAGGTTTTCAGGTCGTAAACCTGGATTAATGCCCATACTTTCTAGTTGGTCGCTTGTTAATAATTTTTTAAAGCTGTTTCGTATTGTTTTTCTACGTTGGTTGAAACCTGCAAGGCAAACTTGGTTTAATGCTTTAATGTCTTTAACAGGGTTTTTAATTTTCTTATGGGGTACTAAACGTACAATTGCAGAGTCAACTTTTGGCGCGGGCTTAAATGCTTCAGGGCCGATTTCCATGACAGGGATTACTTGACACTGGTATTGAGTCATTATCGAAAGTCGCCCATAAGTTTTACAGTTTGGGCTTGCTGCCATACGTTCGACGACTTCTTTTTGCAACATGAAGTGCATATCTTGAACTTTGTCATGGAACGTCAATAAATGAAAAATTAAAGGCGTTGAAATATTATAAGGAAGGTTACCAAAGATTCGTAATGGCTTTTCGTCAATAACTAACTCAGAAAAATCAAATTTTAAAGCATCAGTTTCATGAATAGTTAAGTGCTCAGCTAAGAATGGGTGATGACGTAATCGGCGGGCTAAGTCTCTATCAAGCTCTACTACCGTTAACTTTCCAGCACGCTCAACAACTGGCTCAGTTAATGCGCCTAAGCCTGGTCCAATTTCTACTAGATTTTCACCGGGTTCTGGATTAATGACGTCGACAATACTACTAATAACAGCTTCGTTATGCAGGAAATTTTGCCCAAAACGCTTTTTAGCTTGATGGCCTAAGTGGGTTCTTTTACTCATGATTGTTAATTTTTCGCTTAATTTGGTGACTGTTCGGTATTGGTTTTTTTTCTGTCAAAATGCTAATGAGTACTGCTAGTTAAATCAATTGCTGTACGTATGGCTTCAATAAAACTGCCTTTATCCGCTTTGTTCGTACCGGCAAGGTCTAAGGCAGTGCCATGATCAACAGAAGTGCGAATAAAGGGTAAGCCTAAAGTAATATTGACTGAAGAGCCAAAGCCTTTATATTTCAAAACAGGCAAGCCTTGATCATGATACATACTTAAAATAGCATCAGCTTGAGATAAATACTTTTCTTGAAAAATAGTATCTGCTGGCAACGGCCCAATAATATTTATACCTTCATCACGAAGCGTTTCAAAAGCAGGGGTCATTACTTCAATTTCTTCTGAGCCTAATACGCCATCTTCACCAGCGTGAGGATTAATACCACAAGCGTATATAGTGGGCGAAATTATACCAAATTTGTTGATTAAGTCGTTATTTAAAATACGAGTAACTTTTTGTAGCCGTTCTATGGTTATTGCTTTTGAAACATAGGCCAGAGGGATGTGAGTGGTTACTAGTGCTACTCGCAATCCAGGAGTAGCCAACATCATTACAACATCAGCGCAATTTGCTTGATGAGCAAAGTATTCAGTATGACCACTAAATGGTATGCCAGCTTTATTGATTAATCCTTTATGAACTGGGCCTGTGACTATAGCATCAAATTCACCTGACATATTTTTTTCACAAGCGACTCTCAGCGTTTCAACCACATAAGCACCATTATCCGCATTTAGTTCACCAGCAATACAAGGTTGGGCTAACTCCATGGGCAATAATGTTAAAGTTCCTGCTTGGTGAGGTTGGGCTGGTTGGTTTTCATCATACTCGATAATTGTTAAAGGTTGATTTAGCTGTTGAGCACGCTCTACCATTAAGGTTTTTGAAGCGACAACAACTATTTGAACTGACCAGTCTTGTTGTGCAATAGCTATAACTAAGTCAGGTCCAACGCCAGCGGGCTCACCAGGGGTGATAACAATGCGTTTGATGGCTTTGTCCATTGAAGTGTTATGGTTTTTACTCATCTTTATTTAGCCGATTCAAAAACTTCGATGAAGGCTTCATCGCGAGTTTCTTTTATCCATCTTGCTTGTTCAACACCATATTTTCGGCTATACAGCATTTGATAAGCTCTGTTCTCGTTCATTTGTTTGGTTGCATCTATGGTACGACGACCCGTTAACTCAACGATGTGCCAACCGAATGAAGAACGAAAAGGTTTATGGTAATCATTGATTTTCATGGTTGCTAAAGCATCTTTGAAAATAGGATCATAAATTTTAGCTTCTGCCCAACCTAAATCACCTCCATTTGGTGCACTAGGACCCTCAGAATGAGCTTTAGCTAATTCTTCAAAAGTTGCTTCACCATTAATTACTTGCTCTAAATAGCCTTGAAGCATAGATTCAGCTTTGGCTTCACTTAAAATAACTGTTGGTGTGATCAGGATATGACTAGCCTTTACTTCTTCTATCTCGACAACTTGTCGGCCACGAATATCTAAAATTTTAACAATGCTGAAACCTAAACCAGTACGGATAGGGCCAACGACCTCACCTTTGCTTTGCCCTTCAACTAACTTTGAAAATAGTGTTGGCATCTCATTGATGTTTTTCCAACCTAAATCACCACCTGTTAGGGCATTTGAAGCTCCTGAAGAAGACATGGCAATTTTAGTGAAATCAGAACCATTGTTCAGTAGTTCAATAACTTTATCCGCTTTTATTTTTTGAGACTCCATTTCTTCTGCGCTAGCATTGGTTGGAAACTCTATTAAAATGTGACCAAGGTGATAATCAACATCGTTATTGGTTTGTTCTTTCATCGATGATAATAAGTTAGCGATTTCTTGAGATGGAATATATATACGACGTTGCACACTTGCCCTAGTCACTTGCCCTGAAATTAGTTCCGTGCGAACACTTTCGCGGTATCTTTCATAATTTGCCCCATCAGCTACAATGCTTTGACGAAATTCATCTAAGGTCATTTTACTGTCGCTTGCCATATTAGTTAAGGTCTCATCTAATTCGGCGTCACTTACTTGTACACCCATTCGGTCACCAATTTGTAATATCAAGGTATCGTTGATAAGTTTTTCAGTGACTTGGATACGTAAAGCTTTATCAGAAGGCAAACTCTGGTTGTTTTTTTCTGCTCGGGCTTTAATGGTTGCTATTAACTCTGTTATTTCAGATTCTAATACCACGCCATTATTAACTATGGCGGCGACTCTATCGAGTAAAACTTCCTCGGCTTGAAGCGCAGGAATTACGGTAAATGCGAACAATGTACTTAGCGTGAGCTGTTTTAATATATTTTTCATATAATGTTTCTTGTAATGCTTAGTTAATTATTTAAAAAGTAAGGGCGTTTATAACCAAATATGCTGGAATTAAAGACATCGTCAGTACTCGTTGAGCCTTGTTGACCACCGAAACCAATATTAACGAACTGTATCATAAAACCGCTATCAAATTCATCGCGGTTTTCATTAATAAAATCGTCGTTATCTAAGTTGGAAATAATATGGCGGTGATAACCTATCCTAATTGCCCAACAGCAACTTTCATATTGAAAACCCGCAAAAGTTTCTAAACTTCGTTTTTGAATTAAATCCTGCGTTATTCGGCCAAAAAACTTCCATTTTTTGTTAATTGGAAAATTTGTGAGCAATGACGCTTGTTCTATTCTATTACCTGAGACATCACGAGTGAACCTATGGTTCAATTGAACGTTAGAATTTTTATTAAAGCGATAATCAATACTGATTTGACTTTTGTTAATCAAACTTGAATGGGTATCGTATTGTAAATCAGTACTAATTTGCCACTGATGATTAAGTCTAAAAAACAAGTCAGCGGCTAAAGCTGACTCCTGAATGGCCTCATCGCTGCCATCAAGTTGCTCAAAATTATCTAAATAAGTGATTTGACCAAAGCTAAACCGTAAAACTTCGGTATTTGATGGGTCTAATATTCTGCTAGTGATACCCCAAGAGTATTGGTTGGCAGCAGCAATCCTATCTAAGCCACTATTCCTCCGGTCTCTAAATAAACCGTCAAAATCATCCTGTAAGGTGGTGGTGTCGTATATACCGATATTGCTTTGATCGCTTTCCTCAACATATAAATACTGTAATTGTGGCTCCAATGTTTGAGTATATTGCGAATTAAATAAAGTCATTGGCCGATCCAAATTAAAACCACCATGAAATCGGATCTTGGGTAAGGTTCTACTAACATGCGCTGCTAATTCGCTACCGGGTGGAATATCCTCCTGTTGATAATAAGTTTGCAGTAACTTAAATTCTGAATTTAAAAACCAAGCAGGTGACGATATTGGTACTGTTATACCCGCTTCGATATGATATCGGTTAGCATTAGCTTGGTCAGCACTAGAGCTTTCAAAGTGGCTTAATTCGGAATAAAGCTCGAATTGGCTATTATAAAAATTGAGTGGTTGAAGCAGTTGTAATTCTATCTGCGGCAAGGTTTTATAACTTGTTTGGTGATTACCAAGAACTTCAAAATCTTGAATCTTTAATGTGGTTTGCCAATTTTCAGAAAAATAAGATAACTCACCAATTTGGTATAAGTAAGCGTCGTTATCATTGTACTGTTTACTACCAATATCAACTAAGTAGTTATCATCACTAATGGTGGTATAATCCACATAGGCTCTAAAGTTTTCAGAAAAAGTACCTACATGTTGGATACGAGCCAAATATCTAGGATCATCGCTATTTTTGAGTGCATTATCCTTATTTAAATATTCAAGATCGATAATACCCGACTGCTCACCTGATAAGTACCTAAACTCTGTGAGTAATTGCATTCCCCGCTTAGACATGTAATGTGGTGTTAAAGTGGCGTCCATATTTTCAGCAATATTCCAGTAGTAAGGAGTCGCTATTTCTAATCCTGATTGACTTGATGTTTTAATACTTGGCTTGGCAAGGAAACCTGTTTTTCTTTCATTGGTAACAGGGAAGGAAAAATAAGGTACATATAATACCGGCACGCCAAGCACATGGATTTTAGCATGGTATATCTGTCCCAGATTCTCTTCTGTTGATATTTTAATTTCACTGGCTTGTATTTCCCAGTCAGGCACTTCACCCAAGCAGGTAGTATAAGTTGAATCTAGCAGTGATAGTGTGCCATCGGTGCCAATAGATAATTCATTAGCACTACCATGGCCTGGATTTTCAAACAATTGATAAGAGGCGCCTTCGAGTGTGGTTTTTTGCGAAGCGTCACTAATCGTTAGTTTGTCAGCAAAAATGTTAATACCACTGTTTTGATATTGAATATTTCCCTGGGCAAACAGTGCTAATGTTTGTCTGTTGAAGGTAAGTTCATCAGCTAAAATGGTATGGTCGTTATTGACTAAGGAGACATCACCGGAAAAATTTGCTAGCAGGTCTTTGACAATTGATGAAGAGTTGGCATCAATTCTGATACTGCCATCCACTACTTTAGGAAAATCGGCACCAATTTTATTATAACTGGGAATCGGACATTGTAGGATTTGATTGTTTTGATTTTGTCTTGCTGCTTCAATTGATTTATTAGCCTCAACAGCCGAAAAACTAAAGCCTGAGAAAAAAAGGAGAAAAGTAAAAAAAATTAATTTACGACGAGAAAGCATTTAATTTCCGAAAAATAGTAGTCGTGTTTGCTTTTTGATCAACCGGCAATTATACAGTGATAAAAAGCATTAAAAAGTGATGTAAAACATACTTTATTGCCAAACCTCGCTATGATATAGCAATTTTTGTTATCTCGCTAATGCCTTTACTTACTTTTAGTAGAACAATTCCCTAAAAAGGTCAGTTATTTTGTTACAAGAATCTCGACACTTGCAATTTGTACATTGGTTACTCTCTGTTTTTTCATCGGAAACTGACAGTTTTATTGATGATTTGACCTCAATGACTGGCGATGCAGGCTTTCGGCAATATTTTCGTTTTCAATATAAAGGTCAGTCATTGATTGCCGTCGACGCTCCACCTCTATTGTCAAATAATGAGGCTTTTGTTGCCATACAAAAAGCGTTTTCATCACACTCTTTACTCGTGCCTCAAATAGTTGCATGTGATTTGGTCAATGGTTTTTTTTGTATAACAGATTTTGGCGATAAACTATTGTCAGATGTGGTTGCCGGGGGGGCAGAAAATACGGTAGTTAAAGAATATTATAATAAAGCTATTAAATTAATTCCAACTATCGCGTCTACGGAGCTTGCGGTAACAGAAAGTTATTCGCTGCCTATCTACGATCAAGAATTTATTCATCGTGAGTTAACAATATTTAAGGAATGGCTTCTTGAGAAACACCTTCAAATAGAATTATCAGCCGCAGAAATAAAACAACTTAATTTATGTTTTGATTTTCTAACCATTAGTGCAATATCGCAGCCACAAGTGACCGTTCATAGAGACTATCATAGTCGTAATATAATGGTGCTTAACAATAACGAATTGGGCATTATCGATTTTCAAGATGCTGTTATTGGCCCTATCACTTACGATATCGTCTCCTTATTGCGAGATTGTTATGTTAGATACCCTGATGAAATGATAAAGCCTTTATTTAAGTCATTCTGTCAACTGGCTGAGGAAAAATATGACTTGAATAAAGTTACATCACAGCAGTGGCAACAATGGTTTGACTTAATGGGGTTGCAACGTCATTTAAAAGCGAGTGGTATTTTTTGTCGTTTATATTACCGTGATAATAAAAACGGTTATTTAAAAGATATCCCTTTAACACTTTCTTATATTGAAGATATCAGTGCTATTTATCCACAATTAAGTTTCTTAAATCAACTTATGACTAAAAAAGTACAACCATTGATGAAAGTTCTAATAAGTCAGTCAAGCTCGGTAAGTGAAGCCTAATATGAAAGCTATGATTTTAGCAGCGGGTCGCGGTGAACGTATGAAACCTTTAACAGATAGCTGTCCTAAACCCTTGTTAACCGTTAAAGGTATGCCATTAATTGAATATCATATTAGCGCTTTAGCTAAAATTGGTGTCAGTGAGATTATTATTAATCATGCTTGGCTTGGTCAGCAATTAGTTGACTATTTAGGTGATGGTAATCAATGGCAAGTAAAAATTCACTACAGTGAAGAGCAACACGCATTGGAAACTGCTGGAGGTATTATTAAAGCCTTACCATTACTGGGTGAGGATGCCTTTTTAATTGTTAATGGGGATGTTTTTACCGACTTTGGTTTTAATGATATCCCAGCACTACCAACCGATAAACTCGCCCATTTATGGTTGGTTAATAATCCTGTTCATAATTTAGCAGGAGATTTCGCCATTGAAGACGGTTTGTTACAAAATATAGCCGTAAAAGCGAGAGGTGAACAAGGACAAAAAAGTTATACTTACAGCGGTATCGCTTTATTTAAGCCTAATTTTTTCAACCAAGCGTTTTTTGATGACAATTACTTTAATCAAAGCCCCGTAACTCGGGATACAAACGCTGCACTACCATTAGCACCGCTATTGCGCATGATGGCAGATAAAAATAAAATTACCGCGAGTGTATTATCAGCTACTTGGACTGATGTCGGTACACCAGAGCGACTAGCTCAGTTGAATGAAGTAAGGTAGTTGATGTATTTAACAGAAATAACCAGATTAGGAATTATCTAAATTATGCACATTTGGGGTAAAGTTTTTGGCTTTTTATTTGGCTTCATGCTGAGTAAAAATTTATTTGGCGCCTTGTTAGGTGTTTGGATAGGACATATGTTTGATAAAGGTCGTCGAATCGATTTTGATGGTTTTTCGCCAAACAAAGAAGATGATGTTACTCGCCAAGCCGTGTTTTTTTATACTACCTTTTCAGTGATGGGGCATATTGCCAAAGCTAATGGTCAAGTTAATCGGCATGAAATTGCTTTTGCTACCGCCTATATGGACAAAATGGGCTTAACTGGCGGTATGCGCCAACAAGCTCAAGATGCCTTTCGTGAAGGTAAGGTTTCAGGTTTTCCAATAGAGGAGCGAATAAGAAAGTTTAAAAGCTCTTGTGGTCGTCGTCATGATCTTTTATTGATGTTTTTAGAAATCCAGATTCAAGTAGCGTTTTCTGATGGTGAGTTAGACTCCGCTGAAAGAGCAGTTTTACATAAAATAGCTAAGCAATTGGGGTTTTCAGCCCGAGAGTTAGATAAATTACTTGAGATGATTATTGCCGGAGCTGCCTTTCATCAAGGAGGTAGTTATCAAGGACAACCAGGTAATCAAAAAAATGCAGGGCCTCAACAACTAGCGAATGCCTATAAGGTACTAGGGGTAAGTGGGGATTCTGAATTCAAACACATTAAGAAAGCTTACAAAAAATTAATGTCTCAACATCATCCCGATAAGTTAATTGCTAAGGGGCTACCACCTGAAATGATGGAAGTTGCCAAGCAAAAAACACAAGATATTCAATCTGCTTATGACGTAATATCTAAAAATAGATAGAAAACTAAGCCCGCAATTAGTCAATAACTCGTTATTTACCAACCGATAGAGGTTAGCCACCCTTTAATGGCAAGTAACAAGTCTTCTTTAGGGTAGTAACTGCTCGATAAGTTAGTTAATTTTCGTTGGCGATAAAAGGCTTTCATTTCTTTATTCGCTTGCGATAACCGCAGTTTAGCACTACTTAGAGCAAGTGGATGATCACGCATTAAATAAAGATCTAATACCGGAAAATTTGTTTGTGCTAGAGTTGATGCGTATTGTTGATTGGCTTCATTGCTATACATATAGCTACTTAATAAAATCAAAGCATTAGGTGGAGTGTTTTTTTCTCGTTGATATAAATCTGTCAATATAGCGCCATGACTGCCTTCAACAATAACAATAAATATGCCCGGATACTCTTGAGCTTTTTCCATCACTGTTTTCATTATTGCGCTGAGCTTTAATTGATAGGCTGTTATGGTTGCTAAGTTTTCTTTTTGCTGTTCCTCTACGTTTAAAGCGATTGATGGATAATTTTCTGGTTTGCTTGGTGGTTGTATAGAAATTGTTGTCCAGCCTTGATCGGGCAAAGCTTTTCTTAAATAATTTAACCCTTTTGGACTGGTAGCTGTTTGTTGCCAGTCGGCGAGTAAAATAGCGACACCTTTGCTATTAGCGGTGTAGCCTTCTTTAATTAAGGTTATAAAATCATCAGGCCCTGCCAGCAGAGGATTGATTTCATCTTTTTGTAAATAATGATTTATATCGTCTTTATATTGTTGTTCGAGGGCTATAGGCGCTTGGATTTCAATTGCTTTTTTAGCGGGTGTTTTTTGTCCTGCTTTTGGTTTTACGTCAGATGCAGCTTCATTGGCTTTATCTTTATCTTTATCTTTATCATTTTCAGTCAAAGTTTTTTGTTGTTGTTCTTGCTGAGTTTGTGAAAATGCAACAGAAGAGTTAACTAGGCTAAAAACAAAAAAAATAACAATTAAAAGACAATGGCGCGGCACTATAATCTCCGAATACAAAACATAATGTAAGAACTATTGATAATAGCATATCGACCAAAAAGCTATTTTCTAAAGCGAGTTAACGCAAGTAAACGTTAACTAAATGGACACTTTGCAGTAAATTCAATGTTTTCACCACTGACAGGATGAGTTACGCTAAGCATTTGAGCATGAAGTTGTAGGCGAGGGCTAATAGTTAGTGCTTTGGCATGAGCATATAATCGATCACCTAAAATAGGGTGTCCTAAGGCGAGCATATGCACCCGTAATTGGTGGGAACGTCCGGTTATTGGTGTCAACTCTACTAAGGTAGTCTCATCACCATTACGCTCATCATTACTGATCACTCGATAATGGGTTAATGCCTTTTTCCCGTGTTCGTGATCAACTTTTTGTTTAGGTCGGTTAGGCCAATCACAAATTAGCGGTAATTCAACACTGCCATTGGCCTCTTTTAATTTGCCATACAGTCGGGCGATATAACTTTTTTTAGTTAACCTTTTTTCAAACTGTCGACTAATTGCAACATGAGCAGGCTTGTTGAGTGCCATTAAAAGAATGCCAGAGGTCGCCATATCAAGTCGGTGGACTATGGTTGCACTTGGCAGCACTCGGTTCACTCTATTTTGCAAGCAGTCTTGATGTTCAGGTAACCGACCAGGTACAGATAATAAACCACTGCCTTTATTTAATACCACCAAATCGTTGTCTTGATAAATAATATCAAGGTATGGGGTCATCGGTGGTTGATAAACAAAATCAGGGTTTGCTGCCATTGGCTATTCTCTTTGCTTTAATAAAGTTTATTGGTTGCTCACGACAATCATTCGTACAGCTTCAAATTTTAACTGGGCTTTATTGATGTAGTTTTCCAATTCATCTTGTTGAATTTTAATAAAATCGAGCTCTTCTTGACGAACATTTGGGTTTATTGCCGCTAATGCCGTTAAACGTTCAAACTCTTCATCTAAAGTTTTGTGCATATTGGCTAAAGCTTTAGTTTGAATAGCCGCCACTTCTTTTTCTGCATGATCTTCGGCTTTAGCCACCAGTGCGGGTACTTGAGCTTTTAACGCTTTAACCAATTGCAAAGCAACTAACTTTTTCACTGGGGTTAATTGGCTATCAAGTACTTGTTCACTGACTTTTTCTGCTAAGTTTAGTCCAGATTTATCAACTAAAACACGGACAGGGGTTGTCGGTAAATAACGGCCAAGCTGTAAATGAGCAGGCGCTGTTGCTTCGACAGTAAATAAGCATTCTAAGAAAAAAGTCCCTACAGGTAGTGCTGGGTTTTTTAAAATTCCGATGCTAGCATTACCAATATCATCACTGACTAATAAATCTATCACGCCACGAACCATAGGGTGGTCCCAAG
This sequence comes from Colwellia sp., assembly GCA_022969175.1. Classification (GTDB taxonomy): domain Bacteria; phylum Pseudomonadota; class Gammaproteobacteria; order Enterobacterales; family Alteromonadaceae; genus JALJPB01. The sequence goes on from JALJPB010000046.1 coordinate 16,485, forward strand.
TGAGCAGCTGGTAGTTTTCATTTTGCAAAGCGGTTTCACGATCAAAGGTAATTGTGGTGCCGTCTTCTGGTAAACAAGGGAAATTTGAATTGAGCATATGTTCCGTTGGATTTAAAGCAATGGCATTATCTGCTTTATCATCTTGTTGAACACCAAAAACATCAAATACTTGGAACATGAACTGTGGCAGAGTATATTGACGATCTTGTCTGGCGATTTCCTCAACCAATTGATGTGCTCTACCTTGGCCTGACGAATTCAGCTCAAGCAGTTTGTCACGGCCAGACTCTAGCTCTGCTTTTAGGGTTAAGTGTTTTTCATGGCTACTGTTAATAAGTGCTGTGGCATCGTCAGACTGCCATTGTCCAGACAATGCTAAATTTACTAACTTTTGGCCAAAGTTTTCGAAAATAACTCGACCAGTAATACAGGTATGCTCAAAAGCATTAAGTCCTTGTTGATACCAGTTAAACAATAACTGCTGAGCAGAGTCTTCAAAATAAGGTACGTGTAATTGAATAACTTCGGTTTGACCAATACGGTCTAAGCGGCCAATGCGTTGTTCAAGTAAATCAGGATTACAGGGTAAATCAAATAAAACTAAGTGATGAGCGAATTGAAAGTTACGGCCTTCACTGCCAATTTCTGAACAAAGCAATAATTGAGCGCTGTCTTCATCTTGAGCAAAATAAGCCGCTGCTTTGTCACGTTCAAATATTGAAAGGCCTTCGTGGAATACTGCTGCACGAATGCCTTCTTTAACACGTAAAGCATTTTCTAAATCAATAGCCGTTTGCGCATGAGCGCAAATCACTAATACTTTTTCTCTGTTTAAGCCTTTGAGTAAATTAATTAAATAATCAACACGGGGATCAAAGTCGGTCCATGTTTGTTCTTGGCTATCTAAGGCGTAAAGCATTTCAGGACAGAAAATGAACTTACTTTGCCCCTGTTTTGCTAAATTTTCAGCAGAATCACTTAATAAATAATCACTGATTTGTTGTTGATATTGTTCAGGCATTTCTAATGGCGCTGGCATTAGTTGACGCTCAGGAAAACCTTTAATGGTATTACGGCTATTTCTAAATAAAATTCGACCGGTACCATGGCGATCAAGTAACTGCTTTAATAATTGCTGACGAGCATCATTTTCAGCTTGTTCAGAAGAGTCGACACTACTAATGCAGTTCAGTAATTCACTTATGTCCGTTTCTTTTAATAAAGCTATTAATGTTGTTGTTTGCTCTTTGCTGAGCATATTACCTTCAACCAAGGTATTAGCGGCGTCAGCAACTTCGACATAATGTTCTTCTTCTTCGGTGAATTTTTGATAATCAAAAAACCGGTCGGGGTCAAGTAAACGTAAACGAGCAAAATGAGACTCATGACCTAATTGATCAGGTGTTGCCGTCAGTAATAACACCCCAGGAATAGTTTGAGATAATTGCTCAATACATTGATATTCAATGCTGACATTGTCTTGTTGCCAATTTAAGTGGTGTGCTTCATCCACTACCATTAAATCCCAATCCTCATTAATGAGGGCTTCATACCATTTTGGATTTTTGGTGATAAAATCTAAGTTAACTAAAACTAACTGCTCAGAGCTGAAAGGATTACTATTGTCGCTATCATTAGCGCTTTCAACGCAGCGTTCATTATCAAAAATACTAAATTTCAGATTAAAGCGGCGAAGCATTTCAACTAACCATTGATGCATGAGTGACTCAGGTACAATAATTAAAATACGCTGTGCGCGGCCACTAACGAGCTGTTGATGAATGATTAAACCCGCTTCAATGGTTTTCCCCAAGCCAACTTCATCGGCTAACAGTACACGTGGCGCAAAGCGGCTGCCGACTTCATCGGCAATATATAGCTGGTGAGGAATTAAACTAACTCTAGCGCCCGTTAGGCCCATCAATTTAGATTGTTGTTGTTCAAACTGATGTTGTAAACAATCTTTTCTTAAGCGGAACCAGTCTAAACGATCAACTTGACCGTTAAGTAATCGGTCGTGGGGTTTGTTAAATTTAATAAAGTGATCAATCATCACTTCTTTTAAGCTTGCAGGCTCATTGGTATCTTTTCTTATGCCGTGGTAGGTAATAAGGTTGTTTATTTCTTCCATGGACTCAACAATAAGCTGCCAACCTTCATGGCTTGGAATGCTATCACCGTTATTAAAAATAACACGTGTTAATGGCGCATTGGCAATGGCGTATTGGCGAGCTTCTCCGGTAGCGGTATAGACAATGGTAACAAAACGATGTTCTATCGCTGTAACCGTACCTAAACCTTGAGCAGATTCACTGTCACTGATCCAACGTTGTCCCGGGTGAAAAGGCATGAAAAAAGTCTCCAAGAAAATAAATAAACAGGCCTAAAATTAGCCCTTGAAAAACGGCGGCCATAATATACCAATAACGCTCACTAAGCTATAACTGATAAGCGATGCAACGCAGATTGTTTGTTGGTTTTTTATTCGCTGCTAAGGAAACCTGAAAATCAATTGGCCCTAAAATGTTATTGGCTTTAAATATAGGCTATATTTTTATATAATTCTTTTGATTTTCTAGCCATAAACTGGCAATGTAGAATTAACTTTGCTCTAGGAGAAAGCTGAATGTTTTGGGATAGCTCAATATTTGGATGGTAAAGTTAACTGAGGTTTAAAGTACTTACCGTTGAGTATTTTGCTAGCTATTATTTTAATCTTGCTAGGAACGCCTTATGACTAAAGATAACACCTCAAACGAAAAAATTATCTATATTTTAGATACTAATATTTTACTGCACGAACCCTTTGCTTTTTTATCATTTCAAGAACATGACGTTGTAGTACCAATGACGGTACTAGAAGAACTCGACTCTATTAAAGACAGGCGAAAAGATGTCAGTCGAGATGCTCGAGTCGCTATCAGAGCATTAGAGGATACCCTTACTGATGCAACTCCTGAAGAGGTACTAGCTGGCGTAAAACTTCCTCAAAATGACGAATTACACCCCAGTGGTTGTTTATCAATTTTCAACGACTATACCTTAGAGCAAACTGCAGGCACTTTATCGTTTAATGAAAATGATAATCGCATTATTAACACGGCAATTCATATTCAAAAAGAAAAATCACCAATAAAAGTTGTCTTGGTCACCAAAGACATTAACATGCGCTTAAAGGCGAAAGGTGCGGGTTTAGCACATGTAGAAGATTACCGTACCGATCAGCTAATTGACGACATTCGCTTTCTGACCAAAGGCTATTACAAATTTGATGGTGATTTTTGGCAGAAAATTAAAGACTGTGAAAGTGAAACACACGGCAGGGAAACGACCCATTTTGTTGACCGTGAAATTCTACCTCTAAGTTATATTAACGAATACCTGCTCGATGATACGGAGCATTTTGCCGGCAAAGTAACAGGCTGGGACGATGACAAAATATCAATTCAAGACCTAAGCCGTGAGCGGTTAATGTCAAAAACAGCTTGGGGTATACATCCTAAGAATATTTATCAAGGTATGGCGATGGATGCCTTATTAGACCCGACTATAGATTTAGTTATTTTGACCGGCCCGGCTGGTTGCGGTAAAACCTTATTAGCACTGGCATCAGCTCTTGAGCAGGTAGTTGAACGTGGTTTGTATGAAAAAGTCATCGTTACCAGAAGCACACCTGAAATTGCCGAGTCAATTGGTTTCCTTCCAGGGACAGAGGAAGAAAAAATGGCTCCTTGGTTGGCGGCAATCACTGATTCCTTAGAAGTTTTGCACAAACAAGATGAAAGCATGTCAGGTAGTTTAGATTACATTATGGAAAAGGCGAATATTCAGTTTAAATCGGTTAATTTTATGCGCGGCCGTAGTATTCAAAATGCCATTGTCTTACTGGATGAATGTCAAAACTTAACGGCAGCACAGCTTAAAACCATTATCACCCGTTGTGGTGAAGGAACTAAGTTAGTTTGTAGTGGTAATTTGGCGCAAATTGATAGTAATTATTTAACCGCAGTAACCTCAGGTTTAACCTATATAGTTGAGCGCTTTAAAAACTTTGAAGGCAGTACTACCATCAACTTAAATGGTGTCGTGCGAAGTCGTTTAGCTTCTTTTGCCGAAGAAAATTTATAACCGTTCACTTTGATTGAATGAAATAAGGTGGAGTGATGATGTCACTTCACCTTATTAGTATTAAGCCACGAAGAGTATCAGAGAAAATAGACACTATTGTCTGTTCTAGTCATTAATACCTACTTATCAGTTATAACTTCTTATTTGTCATTTGCTTGCCAAGTTTTATTCAAAAAAACACTGGATATTCAGAGCCAATTATTTTGTCTGATTGAGATATATGAATTGTCAAAAGCAGTTGTATATTGTATTTTGTTTGTAGGTTTTTCTACTAAGGTTTTTCATGCGATTCAAATTAAGTTTACTTACAGCTGTAGTATTATTAGGCGCTTGTACACAAAACTCTTCATCTAACTCTGCACCTAACCAAACTCAATCACAAAATAATTTATCATCACTGGTGCAAGATAACTTATTAATAGTACAAGCTATACCTTCGCCTACGGATATGAAGGCGAATGTTATCACCAATGCTAGAGTATCAACGGTGAAGCATATTGATGTTGCTTACGTGGGTAAACAAATCCCTTTTACTTTTAGTGATGGCAAAGTGGCTAATACCGAAGGTTTTGAGTGGTATGTAAGTAAGCATTTCGCCTTAAAAACGGATTACCCAGCTAAACGAGCTAAATTTTTTCTTGAATTATTAGAGTTATCTTATCCCTATTATGTTGAATATTTTGGTATGGAACCGCCAAACATTGATCAACAACGGATAGCTTCTACTTATGCAACCAGTAATGATAAATTACGTAATGCGATGTTTGATGATGGCTTTAATCGCGGTATTCATCATACCGCGGGTGGTGAAGCTATGTATTATAACTGGGTTGGTTACAGCTTCCCAACGGAGCGCCCTCAACATCAACGTTATATTTCAATCCATGAAACCATGCACTCTTATCAAATGGCTTTGGGTAATTACCCTTGGACACCGTCGTGGCATGGTGAAGGGTTAGGGGATTCAACTGCAAACCATAATTTTAATAGCAAAAAGAAACAGTTAACTGTTTTTGGTCATGATGTGCCAATTTTCGATATGATGAGCTGGGGAATAAATTCCTATCAGAAATATGAACAACCTAGCATTGTTGATATTCATAACCGAAAAAGTTTTGATCGCGGCTTGAATGTATTGTTTATTCAATTTATGTATAACAACCCTGAATACTCACAGTATATGAAGGTTTACCATCAAGAAGTGATGCGCCAGCAAACAGACAGTCGAGCTAAGTCGCTAGAAATTTTGCAAGCCATTGTACCTAACTGGCCAGAACTGGAAGCTAATTTTAAAGTTTGGGTGACAAATATTGAAGAAACTCACATAGTAGCTAGTCGTGGCCAATGGGAGATGGATGGCAACATGTTTTATAAGCGAAAATCTAGCTTTGATTATGCGCCACAACGTGTCGGTTTTACTATGACACCAGCTGAAAAACCAAGTTATCGCCCATTTATGATTGACTTTCCAAGCCCTGATGCCAGTGAGTTAGTATTAGATGCTGAGCGAGGCGTAGCAGAGCCAACATTGTCTTATCTACTTGCATATAAAAAAGCTTCATTGGCTAAAGGCCAATTGGGTATGGCGTTTGCAGTTAAATTAACAGATGAAAACAGTGACGCTATTGCAAAGGATTATCGAAGCTGGAAAGGTGCTAATACTGATTTAGATCAGCAGTTGCGCGTAGAAGTAAAGTCAGCAAATACCTTGGTGATAGACAGCCGTCTGCTTGCTGGAAAATTAAATGAATATCCTTTACCTGATGACATAGTGGCAAGTTTAGCCAAACAAACTTCGCCTGAATTAGGCATATCAATTGAGTTTAAAAAGCAGCAGTTAAGTATCACGGTAAAAACGACTAATGCCAAAATATTTAGTATTAGTGAAAATATCTCTAGTGAACAATACCAGCAATTAATCAACAGAAATTTTGGTTTGGTTTCTAGTGATAATCAGCATGGTATTACCCCGTTTGTTGATGATGGTCGTGATCTAAAGCCAAATAAAGCCGATTATAGCCAACAAACAGCAGCGAATGCATGGGGCTTCAAAGGCGACAATTTAGCGCAACGTTTTGCTAGAGCTAACTGGAAAGCGGGCAAACAAACACCTAAATCTTGGCGTTCAGCATTCGCTCGTTTAAATAGCGCAGCGTTAACACCAAAAACAGCAGATGCTGAAATAGCTGCAGTTAATAACTTAATGGTAAGTTTGGCAAATGATGGTGCTGATTTAAATGATGCTCTTGCCGAGCTTTCTGGAGTGCAACTACAAGTTGATTGGTTAGGCGATAGTGCAAGCGACATGAAAGAATACGCGATTATTACTAACCGCAGTGAAATGGCAATATCGGGTACTATTCACTTCAAAGTAGGCAGTACACAAAGCACTGCTATTAAGATCTCAGCCAAAGCTGGAGAAAAAGTGAAGGTACAACTACCTGTTGAATTGTTGAGCCAAGGTAAATTGGTAACCAGTCACTTTACTTATCAATGGCAACAACAAAATATTAGCCAAACGGTTGAGCAAAAAACTAAGCAATATCATGGTTATCAGTTAGCTAATTTGTCTGGTGAGTTTAGTGAAGATGAATTTACCTTAAATGCTAATTTACATGGGCCATTTGCGGGGAAAACTGAAGGTGAAGTGACTTTTGATTTATATCATGGCGATAAAAAAGAGTCAGTTACTCAAAGTTTTAGTATTAAGCCTTATCAAGAGTTAGAGCTAAAACATTCATTTAAAGCAACAGAAAAAGAGGTAGAGCATAATGCATGGTTTGAGGTGAGTATTGTTGCTGAAGTTGATGGTGAGCCGGTATTACTAAGAAAACGATTACCTTATATTCCAAAAAAGTTTAATCGCTAACTGCTAATTAGCAATATTGAAGAAAAAGCCTGCATAATCGCAGGCTTTTTATTAAGTGCGGTAACAATAATAATTATATTAAAAAGACGCTTAACATTACTTGTATCATTTTCTTTAGTGTTTTACCGTAATAGCTTAAAGATTTGATTCTAATTAGGGTTGTACGTGCCATACCAGGATTTTAAAAATAAAGTATTTAAGCGCTATAACATTGCCGTGGTATTAGTTTTTATCATCATTATTATTATGGCGGTAGCCTTTGGGTTTTTACGTTACCAAAGTGAATTAGATAGCTATACCAAGCAGTCGTTAATTGCATTATCTGATCAAGGGAATGAGCTGAACTCAATTCTTGAACACAGCGTTCAAACAATCAAAGGTATGCAAAAATTTGCTAACTATTCTTTAACCTATCCAGATGAATTATCAGCAAAAGCACCCAAACTTTTACAAGATGGTGTCTTATTTTACCTCGATACGCCCCGCCACAGAGTCTCCTCAATTAATAGAAAACTTAGTGGCAATATCACTGGTTTAGGTAAAGTTGATTTATTTGAACAAGATAAAATCAATGAAATTGCGATGGCAAATGCATTAACCCCTGCATTTATTTCTGCGAACATGACATTGCCAGCAGCAACATGGTTTTATTACATTTCCTTTAATCAATTTGTCAATATATACCCTTGGATTGACCGTAAAAATTGGCATTATACCGATAAAATGCTGAATAATTCTTATATGGATAAGGTTGCCCGGACACCGCTAGATGCCACGGAACATTTTTGGTCTCCGCCTTATATTGATTCAGCAGGCTCAGGACTCAATACATCTTTAAGTATTGGGGTTGTAAACGATAATAAAGTTGCTGGGGCAATTGTTATTAATATTAACTTAGCCAGCTTGGAAAAAACCCTACCTGATCTTTCTTCACCGAAACACGGCATTGTCTTATTAAATAATGAAAACCGTGTTTTGGCGTATAAACATCAAAACAAATCAGCACTATCAGCGCAAACGTCATGGCAAGATGTATTACCAGAAGCACTGGGGAGATATAGCGCTAGTGAATTATCGAGCTTTTCAAACTCTCATGAAGTTGAAGGTTGGATATTACAAAAGTATCAGTTACCCGTTAATGATTGGACGTTAATTAAATACCAGCCATATGCTGATTTTACTGCGCCGGTACGTAGTCGCTTTATGTTGGTTTATTTATTATTTATTTCTGGGCTAGTAGCATTTCTAACTTTAGTCTATTTGCTAACTCGAAGTACATTTATTAAGCCGGCTACTGATTTTATGAATCACATTGAATATTGTGCACAAGGCGATCCTGGTAAAATTAAACCAACAGCTGATTGGTTACATTGGTTTAATATTGTTGAAAATATTTTTGGCCAAAATCGTAGCCTATTACAACAGTTGAAGGAGAAAAACAAAGATCTTGATTTACGTGTTATTGAAAAAACTAAAGCACTGATAGACAGCTCACAACATCACCAACGCGATAGTGCGTTATTACGCTCTGTAATGAACGCCATGCCTGAGCTTATAATTTTTAACGATGATAAAAATCAGTTGATTGGTTGTAATAAAGCTTTTGAAGCATATGTTCAACAAACAGAAACGGTGATGTTAAGTACTGAAGTTGCTAGGCTAATGCCTGCATCTTTAGGTAATGCTCTTATTGAGTTATCAAATAAGTCGCTTCACGCCAATAACATTAATTCTCATGATGATGACTTGTTATTAAGTTCGAATAGCATTGCTTCATCGTATCAGCATGTTGTTGAGACCAATAGTCATACTTATGAAGTGGTCAGCAGGCAATTTTTTAATAATTCAGGGAAATCGCAGGGAACGATTAATATTTTTCGGGATGTCACTGAACAGTATGAAATTCAATCTGCATTAAAGTCAGCTAAAAATCAGGCGGAGTATGCCAACAAAGCAAAAAATCAGTTTCTAGCTAATATGAGTCATGAGATTCGTACACCTATAAATGCGATACAAGGCATGATGGCACTTCTTGAGCAAAGCCAGCTTAACTCTCATCAACTGCACTATTTAGTTAATGCTCAAAATGCCTCCACCTCTCTTTTACATCTTATTGAAGAATTGCTTGACCTATCAAAAATTGAAGCTGGTAAAATGTTTATATCTAAATATGCAACCAATCTTGATGTTATTGTCAATAAAGCATTGAAATTGAATTTGGGCATGATACTCAGTAGTGATATAGCTTTAATTGTTGATATTTCTCCAGATGTACCTCAAATAGTGATGACGGATGAAATGCGCTTAGTGCAAGTGTTAACTAACCTGTTAAACAATGCGGTAAAATTTACTCACCAAGGAGAAATTAAACTAACTGTAGAATTAACAGCAAAAAGTCAAAGCAATGTTTTGGTTAGGTTTACAGTAAAGGATGATGGCATAGGTATTGCGAAAGATAAGCAACGGTATTTATTTGATGCTTTTAGTCAGGCTGATGAGTCGATGACCAGAGAATATGGAGGCTCTGGTTTAGGTTTATCAATTTGCCAGCAAATTGTTAATTTACTAGGGGGAACGATTACTTTAGATAGTGAGTTGAGTGTCGGTAGCTCATTTAGTTTTGTCTTACCTTTTTCATTACCCAGCACTGATACGCTTGAAAATGATCACGATAGTGATTTATCGAAAGACGTTTTGGTTTGTAATCTGCGTTGTGAATTATCAGTAAATTTAATTCATTCGATTGAAATACTCCAATGGAGCTATTTATCGGTTAATTCGTTAACCGATATTGAAATGTTGGCTAATCACCAGCAGATTATTCTATTAGTTGATGGTGGTAGTATTTCACTAGATGATTTTCAAAATATTGAGGATCTGCTCGCTACACCACAGCATTCGATAGCACTATTAGCCATTTGTCAGGAGGCGGTTAGCGCTATACCTTTATATATCAGCGAACGGTTAAATCAATTACCCCTGCCTTATATTATGCTAGATAAACCTTTATATCGTTTTTCAATTACCGAAATGAACAATGCTTTGCTTGCTAGAGTAAGTGATAAAAATGTACTAGTAGATAGCTGCTCGTTAAATAATAATTCAAACAACAATACTAGTAAAAATGCCAATGTAACTCGGGGTGATGCACTGGTAGAAAAGAGAGATTTATCTGATATTATTGTTTTGTTAGTGGAAGATAATTTGGTCAATCAACTGGTGGCAAAAGAGCTACTATTGAATATGCATGCGAAGGTGTTTATTGCTGAAAACGGACAAAATGCTCTTGATATTTTAGCTGAACATCAAAACAGTGAGCAGGCTGATATTGATATTGTATTGATGGATATTCAAATGCCAATTATGGATGGATTAACGGCGACTAGGATTATAAGAAAACAAGCGTTATACGATACGTTGCCTATTATTGCTATGACAGCTCATGCAAGAGCTGAAGACAAAGAGAGCAGCCTTGATGCAGGTATGAACTTGCATATTGCAAAACCGATCAACTCAGCTATTTTGTTTTCTAGTATAGTATCACTTTTATTCCCAAAAAGTGATTGATTTAATTGGCTATTTAGTAACGTTGAGTCATGTAATGTCCGTTATATATAGCTTGTTCAGAACTTGGTGCTAACTCACCTAAAGGTAGCAGTGCAGGCCCAGTTGGCTCTGCTAAAACAAATATGACACCATTTTCTTCGATAGTTATCTCTTCTCCAATAGGAGGGATGGCTATGCCAATAAATGCGTGTTGATCTACAAAAACTAATACCATTGCAATACGCGGCATTAGGGCACGTAATAATGATGCAGTTAACGTTACTTTTGAATCACAATCCCCTTGATTTTCCCATAATAGTTTTAACGGCGTATTAAAACCTGCACCTGATGAACTTACTCTCGATACTAGGGGGGAATATGGAATGCTTTGTATAAATGCCAATACGTAATTGGTGACTTTTCTAATATTTTTAATTGATACTTTTTCCAAGATCAAAGGCTTAATTATTTTTAAATCAGCAACGGAGGCGTTAGCGATCACAACATGATCTGGTTTTATACCTGTTATTTGGTCGTGAGTGGTAAATGTTTGGTAATAAGTTTCAGTTAAATAAGTCGCGGTACATTTTTTATTCAACTGATTAAGCTTGTCGTATGCTTGTTGAACTTTTTGTGGATCGTTACCTACAATGCTAATGTTGTTATAAGCTTTAGATTGTGGAAAGTTAACCTGAATATCATCTATAGGTGATTGTTGCCATTGTTTTTTAATGGCCTGAAAAATTGCCTTTTTTGCAAATTCTGGTTTATACGCTCTAAAGTTTCTAAATCGATTAAATAAAGCGTCTTTGGATAATGTAAAGCTAATCGTTTGTTGAGTATTTTGGTGATCAAGCCACTGGTAATTAAATTGATAACTATCGGCAAGTTTTTTTTTTGAAAAGTGCAGTTGTTCAGCAACGGCATTAAAAGTAAAGCAGCACAAAAGATGAATTATAATTGTGTAGTTAAATAAGCCTTTTTTCATTGGTTCTCTATACTTATCTTGATCATATATTAGGTTTCTTAACTAACACTAGCGCAATTTTAATCATTAGGACAATTTGTTTATCTTAAATAACTTTACATTTTCAATAAAATCGCTATATTCAAACGGTTGTTTTAATTGTTTGTTTAACTAATTTGTGTAAATCCTCTGGAGAATGAAAGTGGCTGATTATCAAGTACCATTAAAAGATATGAATTTTTTGCTATACGATGTGTTTAAAAATGACACCTTATGGCAAAACATGCCTAAATTGGCTGATCATGTCGACCGAGAAACTGTTGATGCCATTTTGCAAGAATGCTCAAAAATAGCAGAGCAGCAAGTTGCGCCACTTTCTCGCCAAGGTGATGAGATTGGTGTCAGTTTTGATAATGGTAAAGTTACCACCGCACCTGGCTACAAAGAAGCTTTTAATACCTATGCTCAAGGTGGTTGGAGTTCGTTAGGAGGAGATGTAAATTATGGCGGCATGGGAATGCCGAAAGTGGTTACTGCTTTTCACGAAGAAATGCTCTGTTCCGCAGATATTTCATTTTCACTATATACTGGCCTCACTGCTGGAGCTGGTTTATCGTTAGCAAAGCATGGTAGTGAAGCACTTAAGCAACGTTATTTAACTCGTATGTATAGCGGAGAATGGTCTGCGTCAATGTGCTTAACAGAATCACATGCGGGTACCGATTTAGGCATGATTCGAACCAAGGCCGTTCCTCAAAAAGATGGCAGTTATAAAGTTACCGGTAGCAAAATATTTATCACCGCTGGAGAACATGACTTAACTGATAATATCATCCACTTAGTTCTCGCCAAATTACCTGATGCCCCTGAAGGGCCAAGGGGGATTTCGTTATTTTTAGTACCTAAAATAAATGTGAATGACGATGAAACTTTGGCTGAAGCAAATAATGTCAGTTGTGGTTCAATAGAGCATAAAATGGGCATTCATGCTTCGGCTACTTGTGTGATGAATTTTGATGAGTCTCAGGGGTTTTTAATTGGTGAGCTAAACAAGGGTTTAGTTTGTATGTTCACTATGATGAATTTTGAACGTATTGGTGTTGGTATCCAAGGTATTGGTGCTGCTGTCAAGTCTTATCAAAATGCCCTTGAATACGCTAAAGATCGTATTCAAGGAAGGTCAGCAACAGGGATAAAAAATCCTGATAAAGCGGCTGACTCAATAATGGTTCATGGTGATGTTCGTCGTATGTTATTAAACATGAAGTCGATGAATGAAGGTTCACGTGCGTTATCAACTTATATTGCGATGCAACTCGATTTAGCCACTTATGGCGAAGGTGAAGCCCAAGTCAAGGGTGAAACACTTGCGGCATTAATGACGCCACTGGCCAAAGCATTTTTTACCGATATTGGTTTTGAGAATACGGTTACTGGTCAACAAGTTTTAGGTGGCCACGGGTATGTTCGGGAGTGGGGACAAGAGCAGTTGGTTCGTGATACTCGAATTTCTCAAATTTATGAAGGTACCAATGGTGTACAAGCCATGGACTTATTAGCACGTAAAGTGGCTGGTAGTAAAGGCGCCATGATGCAAGTATTTCTTGATGAAGTAACGACTTATATTGATGAAACACCTGCTGATAACATGCAGGAGTTTATCAATCCGCTCAAAAATGCAATATCAGATTTAGCGGAGTTAACTCAAGATATCCTTAGCCGTTCAGCACAAAATACAAATGATCTAGGCACTTCGGCCAATGATTATTTACATGTTTTTGGTTACACTGCTATGGCTTATATTTGGGCTAAAATGGTTGAAGTGGCATTAGATAAAGATCAGTCAGGTGATGATTTTTATACCAGTAAAATCAAAACTGCACGTTATTATTTTGCTCGAATGTTACCAAGAACACAGTCGTTAATTCTTTCAGCAAAAGCAGGCAGTGAAACACTGTTTGATATAGATGATGAGCTATTTTAAAAGTAGCGATTAAATAAACCCTTTAAAGGCTTTGTGATTTTTTGTCACAAGGCCTTTTTTAGCAAAGCAGTTTACCCCCACACTCTTACACCAGTACATCTTCACTACACAGAATAACAATTGATAACAGTTACAAAGCTGTTACAGCGCCATAATTAACACAGTTTCAATGTGTTTATCATTTACATACTAATTGAGGTGCTAACTATGAATAACTTAACGACTAAGAAACAATTACCGACAAGTGCTAGTTCTGTTCTGATCATCGAAGGCGAAAACTTACACTTTAATTCTAATAAGCCATTTTTAGAACGTCAAGGTTTTGAAGTGTTTCAGGCTTTTGATGAGGATAAAGCAAAAGACATCATTAATAAAAATAGGCCTGATATTTTAGTAGTAGATGTGACTTTACCCGAAAAGAATGTTGTCAATTTATATCAGCGATTAAGAGCAGAATTTAAAGGGCCTATTATTGTTTTGACCAATAATCCTACTGAAAAACTACAAGTAGAAGCATTTGGTGTTGGCATAGACGATTATCTAATAAAACCGGTTTCCACTGCTATTTTACAGGTTAGAATTGAATCATTGATCAGAAGAGCAAAACAACCGTTAAATAATGACTTAGTCAATAAAGTACAGGTGGGGGATATTATTTTATTTCCTCTTGCTCAGAAATGTGAAGTTAATAATAAAGGGGTTCACTTAAGTACTTTTGAATTTCGTCTGTTAGGGTTGTTACTCGCTAATGTCGGGAAAATTATGAGCCGAGATTCAATTTATAAAACATTACTAGGCAGGGAATACAATGGTGAAGAACGAACAGTTGATGTTAGGGTGTCAAAGCTACGTGATAAACTGGCAAATGTAGGTTTAGAACATGCCAAAATAGAAACCGTTTGGGGTAAAGGTTATATATTAAATGAAATCGCGGCGTAATTTGGCTATTGACCCAGTTAAATAGTCAAAAACTAAATAGTCAAGAGCGATTAAAATGAGTAAGTAGTGCCAATTAATGCCATATTGTCACTACTTTTTTCATTGTCTCCTAGCTTTTTAAACCCCTTGTTTATATCACTAGTAACCATAGTGCCAGTCACCGCCCATGAATCATTTAAAATATAACTACCAGTAATAGACAATGATTTTTTGATACTAATTTCATTTTGTTGGCTCAGCATATTACTGAGACTATTATCGATTGTTATTGGCAAGTTTTGTGTTTCGATACGGCCTTGAAGCGATACGTTGAAATCTTTTACCGCCAACACTGTTAATGAGCCCTGGATAAATATTTTTTCTTGAGGAGCTATTAATGATTCGTTATTTAACATGCCTAAACTCAGTACTAATTTATCACTATGGTAATTTACAGTAACTCCTTTAAGTAAATAATAATCATCAGCATCATTTGTTGTTTGCAGTTCTGTAGTTTGCCAAGTAAATTTTCTTATGGTGATTTCATTTAGGTGAAATTTTGCATCTGCAGATTGCCATAAAGGAGCAGATGTATTTTGATATTCAAAAGCATTGTTTGCATAAGAAATGGCTAGCGAAGGGCGAGAAAACACTTGGTATTTAATTAAATCTTTTTCGTTTAGAGTAACAAAGAGCGAACTATCCGGTAATGTAGAGTTTGCAAACGCATAATTACTCACAAGAAGCATTAACAGCGTTAAAATGTGTTTCATATAGTGTCATCCATTGATATTTGAGAGTATTTTAATAAATGAAAACTTTTCCATATTTTTTATTATAGCTCCGATAAGCCAGCATATTATTTTGCCTTTTTTAAAGGAACACAAATAACTATAGCTAAATTACTTAAGTTTGCGCATAGACTGTAGGGATTATTTTTATGTTTTAATCAACTTAAAAAACTAAATACCTTTAAGCTGATTAAATTTATGAATTTTATTAATTGATCTTTGAGAAATATTTTTACTAAATTTAGCTTAACTTAAGCAAGTAAACTCTTGGCAACTTACTAAAGGCACACTATTAAAAAACCTAAAAGAGTAGTCGCAGGCTTGATTATTTGTGCTTGATCTAAGCGATATAGCAATACGATGTTTGCTGTTAGGGTAAAATAACCAACTACGCCAGATGTTTGGATTATCAATTCTGTGTTTGGCAAAATTTAAAGTGATTTCACCATTGGGCTCATTTTTAATTGCTGGATTAATGGTAAAACTAAAGTCTTTTAATGGGATCGCTAATCCCAAGCCCCAAGCCTTAATATACGATTCTTTTAAGGTCCAATAATCAAAAAATCGGTGCCGTTGTTGATCTTTAGGTAAGGAAAATAGCTCTTTAGTTTCACTTGATGAAAAGAAACGATCGGCAATAGACAATACGTCATTGTTGCGGGTGGTATTTTCAACATCACAGCCAATATCATCAGTTAGGGTTACTACACAAATAATTAAGTCTTTGGTATGGCTTATATTAAACCTTAGGGGGATAGGGGGATCAATAATTTCAGGTTTGTCTTTTTCACCCTTTTCAAAGCGCCAATCAACTGGTGCAACATCAGTGTAATATGAAAGTAAGTCTCGAACGAAAGCTCTGGTAATCAGGGCATCATGTCGGTCTTTGTCAAACTTATATCGTTGCTGTTTAATCGTTTCATCATCAGTAAGTAGCAATCGGTACTTTTCTTCTAATAAATCACTACCCGGCTCTTTCAATAATTCTTGCGGCTTCGTTGACCAAAGGTGAACTTCATTTTTAGCTAGCTTTATTTTTTTTGTAATTAATCTTTGTTTAACTGTCATATATACATCAATCAACAATAAGTATCACTAAGTTGTGCGTATTTGTTCACCGCATTAATTAAAAAATATTACCATAGATAAGTAGAAGGATTTCCAGTATTTCTTACCCAGATAAAAAATAAGTTGATTTAAAATAAGTTATCAAAGGCTTTTTCGATAAAACACTTGATTTAAGCTTAACTGGTTGTCCAGAAATATCATCCGTAAACTGTTTTTAGGTAAATCTTAGTATCGGGTGATTGTGTTGGGTATGAAACCTGTGTATATTAGCCCACCTTGGGAAATTTCCTCTGAGATGTATATCCACTGATTTTTTGAAAATACGCGATTAACGACGGATTATAAATGACCAAACAACATGCAAACGCAACAACAACGCCAGAGATGCGTGCGTTTATACATGAGTCAGATTTACCTACAGCGGTATTAGCTAGGTTGTTAAAAATATCTGAGTCCACCGTTAGAAAATGGCGTCACCGCGACTCTGTATCCGATGCATCTCATGTCCCCAAACAATTAAACACCACCTTGAGTGAAGCGCAAGAATATGTGGTGGTTGAATTGCGCACCCGTTTATTACTTTCCCTTGATGAATTACTTGCTGTTTGCAAACAGTTCATCAATTCACATGTTTCTCGTGCCGGCCTACAGCGCTGTTTAAAACGCCATGGCGTTTCACGTTTAGCCGATATGGAAGACAGTGGTGAATTTATTGATGCGGATAATCCCGACTCTTCAACGGTTCAGGTTACTTTAGAAGATACCTTAGACCATCAAGTTTTATTGTCAGATATTTCGCCTAAAGCGATGCGAGAAGTGCTTAATCGCACCAATAATTTATCAGAAGAGGAAGTCGTTCAAGTAAAAGTCACCCAATTACCAGACTTCTCTACTAACGATGATAATAAAAAATCTGGCACAAATTCAGAACAGCCAAAAGACCAGCAAAACAAGCGCCGCTTACTGGTAGCCAATGATCCAACTTCTGGTTGGGTTTATGTTGATATTTATGATGGTAACGAAGCGGATGCCGCAAGTCGTTACATGAGCTACGTGCTCACCAAAGCCCCATTTCATATTCGCCGAATTTTGGCGGGTAATTACACCGAATTTTTAAGTCGTTTTCGTTTATTGAATAATGCTGTTGATAACACCAATGATGATGAAAGTCATCCTAGTGATATTGATAAAAACAATAACGAAAATGCAACAAAATCTTAAACTGGAGATACGTTAATGGTTAAGAAATCCATAGCTAAAAAGAACACTTCATCTAAAACTAAAGTTGAGAAAAACTTAACAGATGAGCAACAATTTAATTCGCGGCTACAAGAGTGCCCTATCGCAATTATAGGTATGGCTTCAATTTTTGCTGATGCAAAAAATCTAGAAGACTACTGGGACAATATTTTTGAGTCAGTAGACGCTATTAAAGATGTGCCAAGTGATCGTTGGGCTATTGATGATTATTACAGTAGCGATCCAAAAGCTGCGGATAAAACTTACTGTAAACGTGGTGGATTTTTACCAGAAATTGATTTTGACCCAATGGAGTTTGGCCTACCACCAAACATTTTAGAATTAACCGATATTGCCCAACTGCTATCTTTAGTTGTTGCTCGTGATGTATTAAACGATGCCGGCATTGGTGATGGTTCTGGTTATGATCGTGACAAAATAGGTATTACTCTAGGTGTCGGCGGCGGGCAAAAACAAATTTCACCACTTACTTCTCGTCTACAAGGCCCAGTATTAGAAAAAGTACTAAAAGCTTCAGGTGTTGATGAAGAAGATCGCGCCATGATTATCGATAAATTCAAAAAAGCTTACATTGGTTGGGAAGAAAACTCATTCCCAGGTATGTTAGGCAATGTTATCTCTGGCCGTATTGCTAACCGTTTTGATTTTGGCGGCACTAACTGTGTTGTTGACGCAGCCTGTGCGGGTTCCTTAGCGGCAATTAAATTAGCGGTATCAGACTTGCTTGAATATAGATCAGAAGTGATGATCTCTGGTGGTGTTTGTTGTGATAACTCACCATTTATGTACATGTCATTCTCTAAAACCCCTGCATTTACCACCAATGAAGACATTCGCCCGTTTGACAATGACTCAAAAGGCATGATGATCGGTGAAGGTATCGGCATGATGGCGTTTAAACGTCTTGAAGATGCAGAGCGTGATGGTGATAAAGTTTATGC
>JALJPB010000047.1 GCA_022969175.1 Colwellia sp.
AAAGAGCGTGTATGGTCAGGATGAACGGTCATGATTTTTGTTCCCGACAAATCATAAGTACCTCCATCCATGGAGGTAATGTCGCGGTGTCATGGATGACAAGGAGCGTGTATGTTCAGACCTTTCTCAGACTTCCTGTCTTTCAAGGCATTACGTTAATAAAGGGTACGGCTTGTTATCGTCAATAATTTAAGTGTTAGCACACCCTAAAACCCCCTTAATAAAACATCAATATCCTTACACAATAAAGCCAGTTAATAATTAATAGCTAGTAAATAGATAACGGTACTCTTTCCTTATATTAAGAGCTATAGCATCACATGTTATTGAATATTATAGAGTTCGAATTTCTCATCTTTACTCAAACTGAAAAAAAACAATAAATTTACGTTCGAATAAGTTAATCGGACGACGGCTTATAGTGAATTTGTAACATTGCATAATCAAATAAGTTTTTAATGAAAAAGCAGAGTGTTGATTGCCTATGTTCTTAGTAACGTCGTTAATCAAAACGCCATTGGTAAAATAATTATTAAGGGGAAAGTTAATGTTAGATAAAAGCATTAATACAATAAATTTAAGACTCAGTCAGTATGTAAAAGTGGCTTTGTTGAGCACCAGCATCATGACACTTTCAGGATGTATTGGGGTAAATAGTGATAATGAAACACTTGAAAGTGCATCAGAGAAAACGGAAGTATCTGAACCAGAGGTAGTACAACAACCTGAACAAGTTGGTTTATCAGCACTTCACACTGATGGCACAAAATGGGTGAATGCTGAAGGTGAGCAAGTATTACTTAAAGGGGTAAATTTAGGTAACTGGTTATTACAAGAGTTTTGGATGATGGGTCAGTCAACGGCTGACGTTAATGATCAATGTACCTTAGAAAATACCTTAACTGATCGTTTTGGTTATCAAGAAAAAGAACGTTTAATGAAAGTTTTTCATGATAATTGGATGACAGAAAGAGACTGGGACAATATTGCTTCATTTGATATGAATGTAGTGCGAGTTCCATTTTTATATAGTGTTATTGAAGATGAGTTAAACCCGATGACACTACGTAGTGACGCGTGGGAATATTTAGATTTAGCCATTAGCGAAGCGGAAAAACGTGATATGTATGTGATTCTTGATTTACATGGCGCGGTTGGAGGTCAAGGATGGGAGCACCATAGTGGTTGTGCTGGCCTGAATGAGTATTGGGGTGATGAGGTTTTTCAAGAGCGTACTCGTTGGTTATGGCAACAAATAGCGACACGTTATAAAGACAATGGTGTTGTTGCCGGTTATGGAGTACTTAATGAACCGTGGGGCACAAGTGAAGAAAATTTAGCCATTGAAGTTAAAGAACTTTACGACGCAATTAGAGAAGTCGATGAAGATCATATCGTTATTCTTCCTGGTCATAATAGTGGGATAAATGGTTACGGAAATCCAGCTGAAAACGGCATGACCAATGTTGCTTTTGAAATGCACTTTTATCCGGGCATCTTTGGCTGGGGCGAAATTGGTTATGACGTGCATCGCGATTGGTTACGTTGTGGCGAAAGTGGCACCGGTGGTGTATGTGAGTGGAATGATCGAATTACTGCACTAGATACACCATTTTTAAACGGCGAGTTTCAACCCTGGGCAGGTTTAGGTGAACTAGGCGCTGATATTACTCGTGCTAGTTTTGATACCTATGCAAGTTATGGTTGGGCATCAACTGCATGGGCTTATAAAGTGTTAACCAATGGTGGAGGTCAAGGCGCAGGCACTTGGGGCTTAGTCACTAATGCTGGCTTAGATTTTGACGAAAAATTGGTTGCCGCAAATACTTGGGCTTGTGCTGGTTGGGAAAGTGACTTTGCCAATGCTTGTGATACCAGCAATGTAAGTTTTACTGCACAAACAAGCCGTACCGCTTATTTAGTAGTGAAAACAGGTGCACTCAATACTATTAACGTTAGTTACGATAACTTAAGTTTACTTAACGAAAGTACCGGCAATGAAATGCTGGTTAACGGTGAGTTTGGTAGCAATACCGGTTGGACCGAATGGCAAGCTAATGGTAGCCAAAGTTTTGATTACACTAATACAACAGATACACCTTCAGGTGCAAGTGGTGCAGTATTAACTGTTACTGGTGGTGCTGCTAACGGTGGTATTTACCAAGCGATAGAATTAGAAGCCGGTGTTACTTATACCTTTAGTGGTGTCTTTAAAGATAATGGTAGTACTGACAGCTGGGCAGAAGTCTTTTTAGTACCAAGTGAGCCGGTAACTGGTGAAGATGTAAGTGGAACACAAATTCTTCCTCAAGCGGATTTCCTCAACGATAGCATTGAAGAAATAGAGCAATTATTTACCTCTTTTGGCACCATGGAATATGATGTACATGAAGACGTGCGAGCCGCACTTACCGCGGAACAAGCCTCTGGTTTATTTAGTATTCCAGCAAGACCTACAGGGTTAACCGTGGTTGAAGGTAATGAGTCGGTATCACTAACGTGGGATGCTAATAGTGAAGCTGATGTAACGGGTTATAATGTTTACCGCAGTACTTCGCCTGGCGGTATTAAAGCACTTTTGGCAGAGAATATTATTGAGACTAGCTTTGAAGATAACGATAACCTTGAAGGTAACCGTTATTATGTTGTTGCAGCCGTAGATCCTGAAGACATAAGTTACTTTAGTGAGCAGTCAACTACCTCTATCGAAAAACTATCGTTACCAGGAAGAATTGAAGCAGAAAACTTTAATGCAATGTATGGCTTTGAGTTTGAAGATGCGCAAGATACTGGTGGCGGTCAAAATAGCGGTTTTGCCGACCCAGATGACTATTTAGATTACCAAGTGTATGTTGAAACAACAGGAACCTATACAGTAACTTATCGTTTAGCGACAAATAATGGCAGCCCTGAAGGTTTTCAATTACTTAGTGATGGCGATCTCATTGAAACGGTAGTGGTACCTGCCACAGGTGGTTGGCAAACTTGGATAGATGTTACTACCACAGTAGAGTTAACTGCAGGTGAGCAAACATTACGTTTGTTATCCATTGGTAAAGAATGGAACTTTAACTGGATGGAGTTTTCAATAGCCCCTTAATTATTCATCGGTCAAACGCTTGATACGCAGGGATTTTTTCTCCGCGTATCTTAGCGTTAAAGATACATAACTTAGAATGAATAAATATTGTTTATATATTCTTATACAACCTTATTAAATATTAAAAAACAGAGAATTTATTAATGAATAGCAAAAAAATTATTGCCTCAGTTTTGTTAAGCTGCCTGGCTGTTTGCATTGTAACAACGCCACTTCAGGCGGCTCAGTCGAGTGTTAAAACTATTGAGGTTTTCACTACGGCCAAAGATACCGATAAACGCTTAACATTAACCCAAAAAGCGACGTTTGAACCGAGTATTCAACCAACCGAAGGACAAATTTCTATCTTCGTAAACCCGAATAAGCGTTTCCAAAAAGTCTTGGGGTTTGGTGGTGCCATTACCGATGCTAGTGCAGAAGTTTTTGCTAAGTTACCGGCAGATAAACAGAACGAAATGCTAAAAGCTTACTATGACCAAGATGAAGGTATTGGCTATTCATTGGCTCGTACAACGATACATAGTTCTGATTTTGGTAGTGGCAGTCATACTTATATTAAAGAAGGCGATAAATCACTTTCTACTTTTAATATTGACCATGATCGTGAATTTCGTATCCCACTCATTAAAAGAGCCATTAAAGCTGCTGGTGGGGAGTTAATGCTTTACGCAAGTCCTTGGAGTGCCCCTGCTTTCATGAAAAGCAATAATAATATGTTACAAGGCGGAAAGTTACTTCCTGAATATTACGATACATGGGCAAGGTATTTTACTAAATTCATTAAAGCGTATGAAGCTGAAGGCATGCCTATTTGGGGGGTTACTATTCAAAATGAACCTATGGCCACTCAGCGTTGGGAATCAATGATTTATACCGCTGAAGAAGAACGAGATTTCTTGAAGAATCATTTAGGCCCTATCATGGAAAATGAGGGTTATGGCGATAAGAATATTGTGGTTTGGGATCATAACCGCGACTTGATTACTAACCGTGCAAATACTATTTTTGACGATCCTCAGGCAGCAAAATACGCATGGGGTATTGGCTTTCACTGGTATGAAACATGGACTGGGGGAGAAACTATGCATGACAATCTTGCTTTGGTAAATGAGTCTTATCCTGGCATGAAGCTATTATTCACTGAAGGAACCAATGAAGGTTTTAGAGCCGACAGATATCAATATTGGCCAAATGCAGAGCGTTATGGTAACTCGATGATTAAAGATTTTAATAGAGGTACTGTTGGCTGGACTGATTGGAATATATTGCTGGATCATAATGGTGGTCCAAATCATGTCAGTAATTTTTGTTTTGCCCCCATTCATGCTGACACCAGAACGGGAGAGTTAATCTACACACCAACCTATTATTATATTGGTCACTTCTCAAAGTTCGTTCGACCTAATGCGCAGCGTGTAAGTACCAGTAGCAGCCGTAGCGTGTTGTTGGCGACATCGTTTATCAATGAAGATAACGAAATGGCAACGATTGTTATGAACCAAACGGATGAAAAAATTGATTACAATTTCATTGTTGCAGGCAAACAGTCAATGTTGACTATTCCAGCTCGAGCAATGCAAACATTAGTGTATTAATTTTTACTATTCATAATAATGGCTAGGTTTGATACCTATCCATTTGATTATTTAGCTGACTGGCGAAACTGCGAAGGCGTGACACTTTCAAACTTTTTAAAGAAAGTATAAAACACTGACTTACTATTAAAGCCTACTGCTAGGTATATGTCGGTTATTGTGGTGTTTTTGTGTTCTGGATCGACAAGCATTTTCTTCGCTTCTTCAATGCGATACTTATTAATAAACTCATAGAAATTGATACCAAAGTGGCGATTTATCAACATTGATAGATCGCGAGGTATAATGGACAAAGATTCTGCTAGTGTATCTAAGGTAATATCAGGCTCCATATAGGCCTTATCCTTTAACATTGCCGCGTCAACTTCAGCTGCCATCTCGGGATTAACAAATTGGTCGTCATTTGTTTTTTTAGTTGTCTCTTCTTCTACCACTTGTTCAAATGTTAAGAAATGCCGAAT
This sequence comes from Colwellia sp., assembly GCA_022969175.1. GTDB lineage: Bacteria > Pseudomonadota > Gammaproteobacteria > Enterobacterales > Alteromonadaceae > JALJPB01. The sequence continues at coordinate 5,157 of JALJPB010000047.1, forward strand.
AGCCGTAAATACTAATAGGTTGACTAAGACAAAAGAAGCATAGTTTCCGGTGAGACCAAGGTATGAAAAAACTTCAATGCCAAATCCGTCAAACAGATTGATAACTTTGGCGCTAGCGAGTAGCGTTTCCGATAACATCACCACCATAAAACCAATAACAAGACCTTTTAGCCAATTTATATGAGCTTTATCAATATTCGACTTGGTATTTTGTAAAAGGTGCTTGTACCTGATGATTAAAATTAAACAAGCAACAGCATAAAAAACCCTGACACATTTGATTAAAAACTCCAAGCCGACATAGCCGGCACTATAAACAAAAGACTCGTTGAGCAGCATTTCCTGCCGCTGTTCAAAAGAATGGCTATAGAATGTTGTCGATATAAATATCACAAAGACGATAAGAGGTAGCAGATGAAGCAGGTCTGCTTTTTTTAAGGAAAAATCACGAAAAATTAAAGATTTGATGCAAAAAAATAAAAGAGCGCCATCGACATAATAAGCAAGCTCGGGTATGAAATAAAAACTAGGCCATTGGTACCTAACCTGTATTTTAAATTCAGCACCCCACATCATTAATTCATTGGCCGGAATTAATGCATGGGCGAATAGAAATGCAGTAAGAAATAAAGTGCTTTTTATCCGGTTAGTATTGGTGACATAAAGTAGAGCACCAAAAAAAAGGCACTGCATAGCTGTCATTAAAAGTATAACGTCATGAAAATTGAACAATACAGTTTGGAACTCAAAAGGCTTCATTACTTCTCTTACAAACAACATCTGCTAATTAATTTTAACGATCATATCATAGTAATGGTAAGTATGGAGACGATGATTGGCAAGTCATTCTTCTTAAAAGTAATATCCAATTAATCATTACGTTCAGATAAGTTTTGTTTAACTATATCAGACTCTTTTTGTGCATAAAAATCGACATGAAACTCGGTATCATCTGTTAAAAATTCAACTTTATGCCAATATTCAGGTGGTGAAATAGCGGATTGATTAGCAGCTATAATAATTTCTTGTTCTACTTCACCTCGTCGTTCAGTAAAACCAAAAAATTTTAATCGCCCTTTGGTTACACAAATACTGCCGTACACACCTGCTTTAGTATTGTGTAAGTGTAAAAACATTTTTGGGATATTAGTTTTAGTAAACTGTGGCGTGGATTTGTAATTTATATAATCTTGTGGAATAGATGTCATGTTGAGCCTTTAAAATAAATTGTTATTGCGAATATTAATGCGAGTATTATTGCGAATGTTATCAACCGAAATAATGTCTACGGATAATCATTTAATTAATATACCAAGTGCTAGCAAAGAGCAGACAAATGTAAGCATAAAATAGCCTTTTAAGGGGAATTCTAATGCCAGATGTTGTGCTAAGTACTTTATCGAAACAATACTTTGCTGGTCATGGTTTAATTGAGCCATTTCTGACTCTTGAATCGGTAACATTTTAAAAGTTCCTTTTACCAAAACCATGTAAAGCAACACAGCGCAATACATAGCCAATTTTAAGAAATCCTGCAAAAATAATCGTGGCGATATGCGCAGATATTTGTGATGAGATAGTAAAGTATTCGTCATAAGCAAAGGTAATTAAGATACTAGAAGAGACGATAAGTATCGAAACCATCATTAGGTAGTTACCTAATAAGAGACATTTTTGAAAACCTAGGGCGTTATCAGTGTTGGGTAGCTGTGCAGAGATGAAAAATTGCGAATACATAATAATGTCTCTTTACTAATGAATATTACTCGATGAATATACTTAGTAAAGCAAAGACAATGCCATAAATATAATTATAATAATTACAGTTACTTATATGTTTTACATATATGTATGAAGTCTTTATGACTCGTGTATTGTGTAGTCAAAACGACACTTATATGTTATTTTGACTCTGGAGTGTTTGATGACAATAAAGTCACGGGTAAGATAACAATGAAGAAGATATCATCAACGGCAATTATTGAATTAGCAGTCGATCTTGCGAGCAGCTTAAATACTAAAGACAGGTTTGACCGATTATTAGATACGGTCAGAAAAACCATTACTTGTGATGCAGTCGCTTTGTTGTCATACCATGGTGATGTCCTAAAACCCATTGCCATACAGGGGTTAAGTAGAGATACCTTAGGTCGGCGTTTTTATATTGAAGATCACCCTCGATTTTTGGCACTTTGTCAGTCAAAATCACCCATTCGTTTTGCTGCCGATTCACCACTACCCGATCCTTATGATGGTCTTTTAATTGATCGTGCAGGCGATTTACCAGTACATTCTTGTATGGGATTACCGCTTTATTATGATGACAGTTTATTAGGGTTATTAACAATAGATAGCCTCACCCCACATGTATTTGAAGATATTGAAGTGCGAACTTTAGAGGTTATTTCGGCTATTGCGGCAGCAACACTCAATACTGCTTTATTGCTTGAGCAACTGGAAAGTCGAGCTAATCATTCGCAACTTGTTGTTACTGCGTTGACTGAAGAAGCTTGGAAGCGAGATGGCGGAGAACTCATTGGCGAGAGTCCCACCATGTTACAACTGAAACAAGAAATAGATATAGTTGCCTCTTCTGATTTTAATATTTTAATTTATGGTGAAACCGGTGTCGGTAAGGAATTGGTTGCTCGCACACTTCATCAAAAATCACCTCGTCAGAATGGTCCTTTGGTGTATGTGAACTGTGCAGCATTACCGGAAAACTTAATAGAAAGTGAGCTTTTTGGCCATGTAAAAGGAGCATTTACCGGAGCCGATAGAAATCGAGCGGGTAAATTTTCATTGGCTGATGGAGGTACCTTATTTTTAGATGAAATAGGAGAATTGCCTATTGGCGCTCAAAGTAAAATTTTAAGAGCGATTCAAAGTAATGAAATTCAACCGGTAGGGCAAGATAACGTAGAAGAAGTGAATGTACGTATTTTTGCTGCCACCAATCGAGATTTAAAAGAGGAAGTTTCAGAGGGGCGTTTTCGCGCCGACCTCTATCATCGATTGAGTGTCTATCCGATAAAAGTGCCAAGCCTTTATGAACGAGTGGGTGATGTACAATTGTTAACAGGGTATTTTATCGAACAAACTCGGCGGAAGCTTGGCATTGTCCAATTAAAAATTACCGAACAAGCTATTGGCCATTTAATACAATATAACTGGCCAGGTAATGTACGCGAATTAGAGCATGTGATTAGCCGAGCGACACTTAAAGCTCAAGCACGGCAGCGAGATAAATCGATAATTTCAATTGAGCAAGTAGACTGTGGTTCACTTATTTCGCTAGGAACAGACAATGCGAGTATTATTAATGTTGGCGACGTCGATGATAAGGACTGCCCCACTCTATTTGATAAAAAAATCAACTTGAATTTAAAAGCCGAAACGGAAAACTTTCAACGACAATTAATTAGTCGTGTGCTTAAAGAGGAAGAGAGTAATTGGGCGGCAACGGCAAGGCGGTTATCAACAGATAGAGCGAATTTAAATCGTATCGCTAAACGATTAAATATTAAAGTGATAAAGTCTGTTACATAAAACATAGGGAGCTCTATTTAGCTCCTAATGTGAAGGTTAGCTACTTAGGAGGTTTTCATGTATTTTATTGCAGCATTTGGCTTATTAATGACGTGTTTAAGCATAATAATGATTGTTAAGCCAAATTATTGGTCAGATGCAATGGTAAATTTCAGTAAAAAACCTTACTTCCATTGGTTTGAAATAAATACGAGGATAGGCGCAGGGCTTGTTTTTGTGCTCTTTAATAAATCTACGCTCTATCCTCATTTAATACTTAGTATGGGTTATCTACTTATTGCCGTTGGTTTTGGGCTTTTAATCACCGGCTCTGTTAAACACCGTAAATTTGCTGTTTGGTCAGCCGACAAATTTAAAAGTATATTCAGGCTGGCTGGTATTGGTTCTTTTATATTCGGTCTCTTTTTGATTTATATTTCAATAATCGGTGTGATCAGCAACTAGTGTTGTTATCTCGAACTTTTAAAGAAAACTCTAGCTCTTTTTTTGCCATTCAAGATAGCGCCAATAAAGGTAGAACGAATAAAAGCATCATAAAGTATTATTGAAAGTATTATCGTTAAGGCACAAATACTGATTAATTTTATCCCCCAGTGAAATGGCAACTCCGCAAAGGCCGTCTGCAAAAAAATGACGATAGGTAAGTGAATTAAATAAAGCCAATAGGAAGAGTCTGCAATATAGCGGATAGTTTTATTTGAACGTTTAAACAGATGTTTACAAACGCCAATAGTGAGTGCGAGCATTGACCACATCATGATTGCGTAACTCAATAAATAACAAGCTTTAAATAGTTTATATTGTGAGTGAGCCAAATTCATCTCGAATTTAGACAATACAACGGTGGCAATGATAGCAGCAATACACAGCAGTACTTTACCCCAAGTTAAGTTAGCGAATTGCTCTAAAAGAGCTGACTGGCGATGAAGCAGCCAGCCGAAGAGAAAAAACCCGCCATAAATCAATAAAACAGGAATGTTAGGTATTAGAGATTTGTCAGGTGTATCCACCCCCCAGTGATCCATAAACCAGAGACAACAAGCCGTAGGGATGGCAATGATTAAAATGGCGAGTCTTGAGTTGCACAACCAGCGGACAGCTCTATCAGCCAATTGCTCAATATTACTTTTAACGGACTGGTTAACAGCTATTAAATAACGCAAGACAATAATACTTACCGATATCAATAACAGGTAATACAAAAACCATAAATGGGTACCAACAAGAAAATCTTTGCCAATACTCTCAATAGTCAACAAACTAGTAAAACCACTGGCGAGCGCCGGCCAAATATTTACATCACCCTGCATACTTTCTGCGCCCATTATCCAACCCGAGATCAACAGTGGACGAAGTAGAAACCAGCCAATGATGAAAGGTATGGCAATTCGACTTAATCGTGATTTAATAAAAGCGTTTATTCCTTTTTGGTGAAAGTTCATGTGAGCAAAAAAACCAGCAATCAGGAAAAATAATTCCAAGCGGAATGAATGGCTAACTAGCGCAAAAAAAGCAGCAACATTACTTGTTGATATATCCATTACCGCCCAGCCAATGAATATTGGCATGAAAGATAAACTGGCGTGGAAAAAAACACCCAATATCAAGGCGAAACTGCGAACTGCATCGAGGTAGTCAAGTCTGGTACTTTGTTGTGATGGCATAATAATCTTGCTGCTTAGTTGGATTGGAACTGAGGTAGTTAAAATTGGGCTTTAATGATCAAGCCCAGCTAATGATTCGTTTGTTATTTTGCTACTGTTAGTAAAAGCTAACTTCATCCACTGCAAATTCAAACGTTGATTTTTGAGGACTAAAGGCAACAATGCTCAGGCTATTAAGCATTTGTGTATTTAACTTAGTTTGTTCTGACCAAATACGTTTCATCGACTCAAAGGGTATTTTTACTTCATGAAACTTGCCGTCTGAAGTAACCACAACTTGCGCAGTGTGATAGTCATAATTTGTGATCTCAGAACTATTAGCAGAAATGGATATATTGCCACTGTTAACTTTTACTAATAATCGAATGCCATCAAATTTACTGGCATCTTGGGGTTCATTCATTGCGCCAAGCGGTAATACCAAGCTTGACCAACCCGGTTGTCCGCGTGGAGGAACAATTTCACCTTTAATTTGCATTACACCATTAGCTACATCTAATTCGGTTGTTGTTTTGCCACCAGCGGTAGTATCCGTTATTAATACTCTGGCTATGCCTAAGTTGTTATTTTCTGCATTATTAAAGTCATCTATAACAGAGCTAAGGGTGGCACTAAAAGCATTACTTGATAAAGTAAGCAGTGAAGCTACGGCAAAAGTTCTAACTGAATTAAAAATCGTTTTGTTTACTGGTTTCATAATATATTCTCTATTTATTTACCAAAATTAATTTGGCTGTTATTGCTTGGTGATACACCGATAAATGAGTGCTGCATCACAGTGATATTAATAAGTGCCATCAAGATAAAATAAGGTGACAATAAAATTGAAATTAGTTTCAAATAATAAAATTTGTCATAAATTGCCCTGTTTGCATAAAGGTTGTCACCTTTTACTGAAAGTAGGCACTTATTAGTATCAAGAAAGAAATTAGTATTAAGCCAGAGACTTTGATTTATGAATTTTTTTAGAAAGCGAAAAACAACAATAGATGATAACGATTCAAACTTAGTGATGTATTCACTAGGAGGAGACCGCGATGCCTTTTGCCAAATTGTTACCCGCTATCAAAACTTATTGTGTTCTCTGGCATATTCATCACTCGGTGATATCAAACATAGCGAAGACATGGCTCAAGAAGTATTTGTTGAAGCTTGGAAAAAGCTCGACACCCTTCAAGATCCAGAAAAGCTGAAAGCTTGGATATGCGGGATATTACGGTTTAAGATCAGCCATTTTCGCCGAAAAGAAGAAAGGCAACCAATAAAAGGCGCTGATGAGTTAGATGAGCATAAGCTGGCTGAGTCTGAAAACTCGGTATTAAAAAGCGCTGAATTAGAACAAGTCGTTATACAGAAGCAACAACATGCTTTGTTGTGGCAGGTATTAGATGAAGTCGATGATATTTATCGAGAGCCACTTATTTTATTTTATCGAGAGCAGCAATCCATTGATCGGGTGGCTGCAGAATTAGACTTAACTCCAGATACGGTAAAGCAACGATTGTCTCGTGGACGCAAGCTATTGAAAAACGCGATGTCATCATTGGTCGAAGACGGTTTGAAAAATAGTAAACCTGGTGTCGCATTTACCGCGGTGGTAATGACAGCTATTAGTAGTATTGCGCCTCCAGCGACAGCTGCTGCTTTAGGCGTAGGCGTAGTAAAAACGGGCTCTTGGCTCAAATTGGCAACGGTAATAACTTTATTAGCGGTTTGTTCAGGCTTAATCAGTTCATTTTTTGGCTTAAAGTCTAGCCTTGATCAGTCCCGCACCAAGCGAGAGCGACGTCTTGCTATTAAAAGTGTGATGCTGTTCATGTCGATTGCCGGAATTTACGTTGCCGGTATGTTTCTATTAAAACACTTAGCATTGAATAATAGTGCTGATGCTTGGGTTTATACTGTGGTATCGCAGCTGGTAGTATTGGCATTTGTTATTAGTTACTTAGTGCTAGTATCACGAATGTTTGCCGCAACTCGCAGCCTTAGAGCGCAAGAACGACTCTTTGAGCCGCAAGCCTTTTTAAGGGAAGTGGATCAACAAAACTCAAAGCGTCGCGAATACAAAAGTAAGTTAACTCTTTTTGGTGCCCCGTTAATCCATATTCAATTCGGCATGCAAGAAAATAGTGATAAACCTGCATTTGGTTGGATAGCCGGCGGGAGTTACGCTCATGGTTTGTTATTTGCTTGGGGCGGTGTTGCTATTGCCCCTATTAGTGTCGGAATCGTGTCTTTTGGCATAATAACAATCGGTGCCGTTGGCTTCGGTCTATTTTCTACCGGTACTGTCGCTATTGGACTTGTTGCTTTTGGCTCCTCTGCAATTGGCTATAAAGCTTATGCTTCACTATCCTCCCTTGGATGGGAGAGTGCCTTAAGCAGCGGATTTTCCATTGCAAAAGAAGCCGCTATAGGCCCTATTGCCTATGCAGCACAAGTTAACAATGAACAAGCCTTAGAGTTAACTAACCTTACATTGTTCACTGAAAGTTTTCAGTGGGTATTAGCGGTAATGGCATTATTGGTTATCGTGCCTTCAATCTGGTATGCCAACAAAGTTAAACAACGAATGCGCTAGGGATTTCATCTAATAATTGAAAGGTTTTGTGAGTAACTACAGATAACTCTACCTTTCAAGCTTAGATAAAATAGTCACTAACTTCTGTAATCCCTTGCCCTTATTTGATACTTTCCACGCCATAAATAGCTCCTGAGACATTGGTTTATCTGATAACTCAATAACGAGTAGTTCGCCAGTATCGATAAACTGTTGCACCATAGATTTTGGTAAATAACCAATACCTATGCCTGCAACAATTGCCGCAATTTTTTGCATGATAGAGCTGACATAAAATTGTTGGTTGCCGCCAATCAAATTTATTGACCATGGAATTTCATGTTGAGAAGTGTCATGAACAATCACGCTGCGATATTTAGTAAGATCGATAGATTGAATAGAGTGTAGAGTGTTCGACAGCTCATGAGCTTTACCAACCACCAAAACACTTTCTAACTGCCCTACTTTTATTGCTCGGATACCTTTTTGGTTAGGAACAGGTGAAGGAGCACCAATCACCAGATCAACTCTATCGTGAATCAACGCTTCCCAGGTACCATTCATGACTTCCTCTTTCACGTCAATTTCAATGCTTTTATGCTCAGACAAAAAGCTCTGTACACCATTAAAAATTGGCTTGATGTCGATAATTGAATCGCAAGCGATACGTATTTTAGGCTCCCAGCCATTAGCTATTGTTTGAGTTTGCTCTGACAGTGAATTGATCGCATGCAATACTTTGCGCCCTTCTACTAATAAGTGTTTACCTGCTGGCGTCAGAACAGCGCGTCGGCCTTGTCGAACAAAGAGAGTGACATTCAATTGCTCTTCCAATTTCTGGACTATATAAGAAAGCGCCGAAGGCACTTTATTTAATTGCTCTGCTGCGGCGGCATAACTGCCACGATACTCAATAGCGTCTAATACTAATAACGCTTCAATATTTATAAGGGGAGTATTCATAGATAAACATCCAAAATTCAATTGTTCAAAAAATTTGAACATATCAAACAAATATTAGGGGTTATTCAATGTCAATTCAACTTATACAATAGCTTTATATTCAATTAGCAATAGATTAAAGGTAGAAGATAATGAACATTAAACAACTTACGAACAACATGATAAAAACTGAACAGTCTTTAGCTGTACTGCCATTGCGATTAATAGCCGGACTTCTTTTTACTGCACACGGGGCTCAAAAACTATTTGCTTGGTTTGGTGGTTATGGTTTAGATGGTACTGGACAATGGATGGAGTCTATTGGACTAACCCCAGGATACCTAATGGCATTAATGGCCGGCAGTGCTGAGTTTTTTGGCGGTTTATTGTTAATTATTGGCTTTATGACTAGACCAACCAGTTTTGTTTTAGCCATTACCATGATTGTTGCTATCTTGACTGTACACATCGATAACGGTTTGTTTATAACTAACAACGGTTATGAGTTTGGTTTGTCGTTATTAGCTATTACCATTGCGCTATTTATTCAAGGTGGTGGTAAGTATTCAATTGATGAAAAAGTATACCAAAAACTAAATCAGAATAACTCGTCACTATAGATAATGGCTAGCTTAAGCAGTAATTAGTAAAAATTTATCACGTACCAATGGCAAGGCTATTGGCGCAAACAACAATGAATATTTAGGAGTTTATCATGGGATTAATCGTTAACGGTAAATGGGTCGACCAATGGTATGACACAGACACAAGTAAAGGTGAGTTTGTTCGTCAAGACAGTCGTTTTAGAGATCAAATTTCATCAGCAGCAGGTAGTAAATTTCAACCAGAAGCTGGTCGTTATCATTTATATGTTTCTTTGGCATGTCCTTGGGCACATAGAACATTAATATTTAGAAAATTAAAACAACTTGAAGAGGTTATTTCGGTCAGTGTGGTAAAAGCACAAATGATGGAGAATGGTTGGGAATTTAGTCAAGGTGGTGAAAATGATGAGCCACTTTATCATTTAGATTACGCCTACCAGCTGTATCTCAAAGCAGATCCAAGTTATCAGGGCCGCGTAACTGTTCCTATTTTATGGGACAAAAAAACGCAAACCATCGTTAATAATGAATCGGTTGAAATTATCAGAATGTTTAATTCCGCCTTTAATGAATTAACCGGTAATGAGCAAGACTATTTCCCACCTGTCCAACGTGAAGAAATTGAAACCGTGAATACTCGCATTTATGACACCATTAATAACGGTGTTTATAAAGCTGGTTTTGCCACCTCACAAGCTGCTTACAATGATGCCTATACAAGATTATTTGAAAGTTTAGATTGGCTAGAAGAGCGATTATCAAAACAACGCTACCTCGTAGGTGACAATATTACTGAGGCTGATTGGCGCTTATTTACTACGCTTATTCGATTTGATGCGGTATATCACGGTCACTTTAAGTGTAATCGTCAAAAACTCAGTGAATTTCATCATATTAGTAATTACGTTAATGAGCTTTATCAAGTACCTGGCGTAAAAGAAACCATTGATTTGGAATATACCAAAATTCACTACTACGCCAGCCATTTAACGATTAATCCGAGCCAAATTGTGCCCTTGGGCGCGGAGCAACATTTTGATGCACCACATGATCGTAATCGTCAATATTAGTAGACGAGCAATTTAACCAATAGCGACGGTTGCCTATATTTATCAAATGAAGCTTGAAGGCACCAGTATAAAACAGCACCTTGCAAAGCTATAAGTTACTAAGCTTCATTACATTAAGAATAAGGAAATATTATGATCAAACATTATCCCTATAAAAGTCTAGGCAACGCTAACCATGGCTGGCTTAAATCTAAACATCATTTTAGTTTTGCGAATTATTATAACCCTAGCCGTATGGGCTTTGGCAAATTACGGGTAGTGAATGATGACTGGGTTGAGCCGGGTACTGGCTTTCCATCACATCCACATCGTAATATGGAAATTATTAGTTTTATTCGCTCTGGTGCAATCACTCATAAAGACAGCACAGGTAATAGCGGTATAACTAAAGCGGGTGAAATACAAGTGATGAGTGCGGGAACAGGTATTGTGCATTCGGAATACAACCGAAGCAAAGAACCATTAACTTTTTATCAAATTTGGCTTGAAACCAATAGACAGAATGTTGAGCCTCGCTGGCAAAGTAAAGAATTTCCTACAGAGCAGGCATCGAAACTTACTTTATTGGCATCAGGATATAATGAGGATCAAAATAAAGCCCTTTTTATCAACCAAGAAACACGTATCTACGGTGGTAAATTAGCAAAAGGAAGTATCATTGAACATGACATTAAACACCAAGCTTATATATTAGCATCGTCTGGCATGTTTAAAGTGCAAGATAACTCTACAAGTAGCACAGGTAAAGGCTCAGGCCAGAACTCAGGTGGCAATGTAACGATGAACAAAGGTGATGGCATGGAAGTCACTCAGTCGAACTCGATTACCTTAAGAGCGTCGACTGACTGTGAAATTATCATTATCGATACTATTTGATTAGCTAAGTTCAATCAGGCAACAGGTTGTAAGTCCCCTCTGCTACCCTAGGAAATAATCATGATACGTTTTGCGACTGTTATTGGTGCATCTCTCCAAAAAGTTTTTAGCTTACCTACTTTGGTTAGCTTAAGAAAAACTGAATAATGATGGCGTTAGCGACATCGATAAAAAAGGCACCAATTAATGGTATGACAATAAACGCCTGTGTAGAGGGACCACATTTTTGAGTAACAGCAGTCATATTAGCTACTGCTGTAGGTGTTGCACCTAACCCCAAACCAATATAGCCCGATGCCATTACCGCGGCATCATAGGTTTTACCTAAAGCATGAAAAACGATAAAAACGGCAAAAAAAGCGGCAAGTAATACCTGAGCAATTAATAATAATATTATCGGCAGAGCTAAATCTATTAAGGTCCAAAGCTGAAGGCTCATTAATGACATCGCCAAAAATAAGCCAAGACTGAAGTCAGATAACAGCGCAAGGGTAGGTTTTCCGGAAGACCATGGTACCGATTTCCAGATATACGGCACCGTATTGGTCAGTATAATACCGCCAAACAGACAAGGGACAAATACTGGCAGTTTAAAGCCGAGATCTGTACTCAGTTGATGCAAAGATAAACCTATGCCAATTGCGATACATACTGCGAGCAATACATTGTAAGCAGTATCTACGGTTATCTTGGTATTTTCTTTAGCGGGCAATCCAACAATATCTGGCTCTAATTGCTTTGATTGTAACTGGTGTTTGTTAGCTAAATAATTAAATATTGGCCCACCTGATATTCCCCCTAAGACTAAACCAAAGGTTGCACATGCAATACCAATTTCAACCGCGTTGGAAATACCGTATTTTTCGACAAATATTGGCGCCCAGGCAATTGCGGTGCCATGGCCACCACTTAAAGAAACAGAACCACCTAATATGCCGACCTTTTCAGGCAAGCCTGTAAGGTAGGTGATGCCAATGCCTATTATGTTTTGAAAAAAGAGAAAAATTATCGCGATTATAAGCAGAATAACAAGAGACTTACCCCCCTGTCGTAAAGTCGATAACTTGGCTGATAATCCAACACAGGTGAAAAATACAACGAGTAATACATCTCGTTGCTCTAAAGAAAATGAAATAACGGTATCTAAGAAAAAATAGCAGCTACTGAAAATAAGTGAGGCAAGAATTCCACCAATTACGGGCTCTGGAATATTATATTTTTCAAAAAAAGCGACTTTGTTTTTTAGCATTTTACCTAAAAGTAAAACAACTATAGCTATTATAACGGTTTGCCTTGAATCAAATTCCATTGGTTCACCCATTTACCATCAAAATAATTAATGAGTATACTACTCATCGGCAGGCAAAAAACTTTAATTCAGAGTTATTCAAGGTATTAATGTAAAAGCAATATTATCGATTGTTAGTCTGGTGAGTTAATGCCTTTAACACGGATTTTATTGACATTGTAATTCATCAAATGACGCAGTAGATAACGAAACAGAATTTTTTTAATGCCCGAGAGATTACTGCCATGACTTGCATAAAAGTCGTCTGGTTGACTATATACGCCAAAATCATCGGCAATTCCCTCACTTTGTATGTAGGTATCATCTCCTTGCCAATCGACATTAGGGTTAGCAAGACATTTAGTTGAAATTCCGAAACCTGAAAATCCGTCACTTTTATCGACAAACTTAAGCTGAACCTGCTTTAAATATGACTTGTCGAGGATATATCCTTCTAAGTTAATCCAACGGTTATCGTGATAAACCTCTACCCAGCTATGAATAATTCGCTTTGGTGCGAAGAAAAATAAATAATTTGGAATTGCACCACGTTGTAGCTCGTTATATATAGTAAAGCCATGAAAACGTGTTGATAAGCCAACAGCGCGTAATAAAGCAATTAACAGCGTGCCTTTGGTATTACATTGTCCATAACCATCCTTGAGTACTTGGCTTGCGCCTAAACGATCGTCTGCGTTATAACCAAAGTGAATCTCATCTCGTACATAATTGTAGATTGCACCAATGGCATCATATTGTGATAAAGCTCGCCATGCTCTTTGCTTAATTAAGGCTTGAATTTGGGGATGATTAAAGTCCAACAGTGGCGTTTGTTTTAGAAAGTCTTTTGATAAATTAGTCATGCTAACTCCTGGTTTGTCTATCTGAATTCGGCTGCAGATAGTGTATTAAACTGCCAGACAGGAAACTTGAATAAACTAGCTAACTTTTTTAAAAAGCGTCAGTGCTTGTCTAATGGTCATACCGAATGTATTGCGAAATGTGCGACTTAAATGGGCACTGTCAGAAAATCCAGCCAGATGAGCCGCTTCCGTTGCCGACTTGTTATTGATTAATGCTTGAATTGCACACATCATCCGTCGCCATAATAAATAGGGTCGCCAAGCAATGCCTAATTCTTGGCGAAATAAATGCAGAAAACGACTTTCAGATAAAGCTAATTGACTGGCAACTTGTGAGGCTCGCCAATGAGAGGGCTTGATACAGTTGCCATGCAAACATTGGTTTAATTTAGCTAACAACTGTTGGATGCGCTTATCTTCTACGGTACTTTTAGTAAAAGGTAGGGTATTGCAAAGCAAAGCGCTATTAACTAAAGCTTGATTTTTCAGCGTTAATTGCTGGAACAAAGGTGCTAAAAATTTATTTATGTCGTCTGTTTGATCTGACGGTTTTACCTCGTTAAAAAGCGGTAAATCTAAGGTTTTGCATGGTTTTTCCTCTAGCTTTTTTGATAACTCCTGTCCTAATTCACTCTTCGGCTCAATAAGTAATACCCAGCCTTCAGACATTTGCAGTTGATGTACCACTTTTGAGCCGATAATGGTTAAGCCGACAATATGTTTTTCATTTAATTTACAAAGTGAATTTTGTCGCGGCCATATTAGCTGTATCGCATGATGACTATGGGGAGCAGCATCTAAATTAGCGCCATATATTATAACTACACCAGGCTGAATCCAAAGAGTCGGTTTAATCACTGGGCAGGCACCTTTAGTTAGGGAAGATAGATATGTTGTCATAACAAGCTAATATTGGCCATAACAATAATTCGTTTAACATATTAAATATCCAGCAAAGTGGTTATAACTATTTATTAAGGTTATTGTTTAACTATCTAACAAATAGGTAATGACTAACATAAATTATGAAGACGCTATTTAATAAACAAACAAAGAAAAATGAAGAAGTACTCAATACCATTGCCCATATGCCAACGAAAAATCTTGATGTGTTAATGGCTGATGAATTTTCATTAGGTTTAACCGATACTGAGTGCATGCGTATCGCCGTATTGTTAGCAAAGAAGAGCTATGATGAAGGTGGTTGTCCTATTGGAGCCGTTATTATTGATAACAATAGCCGAAAAATTGTTGGCAAAGGGCACAATACCTTAGTTCAAGAAGATCACCCTTATAATCACGGTGAAACATCAGCAATTAGAGATGCCGGTAGGATAGATTTTAGCCAAACAACCATATTTACTACCCTTAGCCCTTGTGATGTTTGTGCGACATTGATTTATATGAGGGGTTTTAATCGTGTTGTAGTTGGCGATATAACCAATGCCTCGGGTAATGAAACACTTTTACGAGATAAAAATATTATGGTTAGCATATTAGAAGACCAACAAGGTATTGAACTCTATAAACAGTTTAGAAGCGAAAAACCCGATCAAGATCTAGAGGATTGGCAAGGATTAAGTGCTTTGAGTAACAAATAATAAAGCACTGGGATAGTGATCTTCAGACACTATCAGTGGTAAGACTAATCAATGTCGAATGAATAATAAAGATCAGTAGATTGCTCAATGCCACTAACAATCTCTAACCAAAACCGATTGAACATATACATTCTTACGGTAAGCTCATTTATTGGCTCATAGACACCAATACCGTACTTTAAATAAACTCTGTTGCCTATATAGCCACTAACGGTTGCTTGGGTTTGGTCGCCCTCGCCTTCAGTATCGACAGCGATATTACTAATTAGCGGGATTTTTTCAATTTGATCAAATAGCCCTACACTGTTGGTTACGCCAAAACCGACCAATAAACTTGCAGCAGCTGTGCTATTGCCTGTACTCGCATCTAGGCTTCGGCCTCTCACTAAGTAAGATAACATTTCGGGCATTTCCATCGTTGTTGATGAATAAAGCTGCATATCTAAGGAGTCGGCTAAGCCAGTGACTTGAATGCCGACATCAATATCTTCAGCCTTAATGTGCCTGCTGGCGCGCAAATTAAAATAAGGATTATCAATGGGGCCATTAAAAGTAAGCTCACCTTTTTCAATTTCTAGTCTTTGTCCATAGGCTTGAAATGTTCCTTGATCGGATTGAATTCGGCCAAACAATTGAAAGGGTTGTTTTTCTTTTTGGCTGATCTGCAATTGACCAAATAAATGGCTTTTAAGCCCCTGGCCTGATATTTTGAATGCCTTGGCAATATTAACTCGGATATCGGTTTTGATATCAAAGCCTGAAGACTCTTTGAATATTGCCTTACCGTGTTGATCAACAATAATAACATCATCACTAAGTGATACACTGCCTTCAGGTAATTTTTCAATATTATAACTACCGCTTAATACATCAATACTGCCGCTAACCGTTAAGGCTTTATCTTTTAAATTAAAATTCAAACGTGGTGAAATGCTCATCACTAATTGTGGCGGGAAAACTAACGGTAAGTCATCGGCGTTAAGGTTTAAGTTCATGGTTAAATTCTCTTGCCATGACATAGTCCCCGATAAACTTGCCTCTTTATCCTCAAGAAAAAAGCTGCCTTGAATGTTCGCTTGGTTATTTTTAATGACAACAGTGCTGTAAATATTGTCAAAGGTATTGGCATTTTGACTCAGCAATAACTTGCCATTTTCGAGGGTCACGCCACCGTTTATCAACGGAGAATCTAGCGTACCATTAATCGTTATATTTGCTGTTAGGCTGCCTTGTAAATTAACCACATCTGACAAAATAGCCTGAAAAGGTTGTAAATTAAATTGATTCAATACTATTTGAGCATCAACAGCCTGTGCCCCGGGAAAGCCAAGTGTTGAATTAATGTCTATAATGGAATTGTCTTGTATATCGGCTAGATGCAGCGTGCCAGTGACTTGCTGTTCATTGACGGTAAAAGCTAACTCGCCTTTTGCCCATTGTGATAATTGATGTTCACTGAAGTCATCAGTGACTTTGATATAACCGGATGACAATGAAAAGTTCGCTTCAGCTCTCGCTGGCAGAGTGTCAGACCAAGTTGCTTTAACATCGCCACTAATTTGACTGTTTAACTCAACCCCTTTAGGTAACAATAATTGATCAATGACAGAGAAGTCGAGCTTTAACTTAAGTGCGACATCACCAAAAGCCCCTACCGTAGATTGATTGGGCATACATAGACTAATTCCTTCACTTAACCAGCAATGACTGGCTATTACGCTTTGTTGCTTAGTTAAATCGACTCCCCAAGAGAATGCTTTGTTAGTAGTTAAAACCATATCTTGATAAGTGAATGCAGCCTTATTCACCCAGCTTTGCCAATAAGTAAAATCATCATTTAATTGGCCATCAATGGAAAGTTGCCCGTTAAAATCTCCAGCCCAATGGCTTTGAATTTGATGTTTATTGGCATTACCGTTAATGCTAAAGACGAAATCATCAATATTAATCAGCTGGTTTTCTTTTATCATCGTTAGGTGTTTGTTATTAAGGTTTAATTGAATTTGATGACCGTTCATTGGTTGATAGTTTGCTTCAAATGTTAATAAAGAGCTCTGCCAATGTTGCCAATTAAGCTGAGAAAATTGGCTATTGAGTTGAATTATGGGGTTGTCTTGTTGCCCGGTTACTGAAAAATCACTCACCAAAGCACCAGCCATGCCTTTAACCCAACTATCAACATTACTTACAGAGAGTTTACCGTTAATATTCCAGAAAGAATCATTTGTCGTTTGCAGTGATAGCTCACTGTCATTAAATGCGAGAAAAAGCTGACCCTTTTGTAGATGGCCAGTATCATTTAAACCTATATCACCAACTATGCTCAGCTTTGAATTGTTAATCACGCCTGAAATGTTGGTATCATTTATTGCGATTGACCATTTATTTTCTGACCAACTACCCGTGCTTGAAAGATTACCGTTAAGTCTACCGGTAATGAACTCTGGAATATTGGCAGCTATCATGTTTATTTGTTCTGGGTTATTGCCCAATTCGCTTAAGCTATGCAAACTTATTGTTGGTAAAGTAAAACCAGTTGATTGGCAGGATAACTGCCATGATACCTCTGAAGGTAAAATGGCAACTTCACCGTGCAACGTTAACTGGCTTGCCGAGTTATCATCATTAAATAACAATTCATTAATGCTAAAAATCCCCTCATGGTGGCTCGCTACTAGTTTTACTTGTGCTTCTTTATAACCATAACTATTGAGTTGGCTTGTTAATGTTAGGGCTTGCTCTTTTAAGTTACCTGATACAGCTAAAGACATTGAAGAGGGTTGGCCGAAGTGTGCAAGAGATAAAGGCATTGGTATTTCTTTTACTGCCAATGAAAAATCAAACGGTACATCCGAATGAAGTAAGTTTACATTTCCTTCGGATGTCAGTATGAGTTTACCTTCGCTGATCACCTTAATTGTTAAATCTTCAAATGAACCTTGCAGTGATATTTGTTGGCTGGAGCCTGAAACTTCAGGCCACCATAGTACGTTGTTAAGCTTGCTAACTAATTGGCTATCAACTTGATAAGGCGGTAGTAACTTGGCGTCAGCAACTAACTCACTGATTGAAAATGTTGCCGTAGAGGTTTTAAACTGACGTATGCTGACATCAGATTGTTGCCAAAAACCACTGAGATGGTTATTTGATGATTGCCATTGTTGCTTGAATTTTGGCTGACAAGGAAGTTGGCAATTTGGTTGTGCATACTCTTTTGTTTTGACAACAATATCATCAAGGTGTAGTTGCTCAATTTTCAAAGCAATTGGTAGAATAACTTCAGGTAACTGAGTAGAAGATTTAATAGATCTTTTTTTAATACTCTCTTTAAGTACAACCGTTAACTGCTTTGCCTTAGGTTGCGATATATTAAAGGCACTTTTTTTGATGGTCAGTTGAGTAACAAACTGCTCAACAGATATCTCAGTATTATTAATATTTAGCTGAGTGTTTTTTAGTACAACTGTGTTGGCGTTAATGGCAAATGGCATTTCAAACAGTTGATTTTTATTCGTTTTAGCTGGATTTTCTTGATGAGTTTGTTGTTCAATAGTTTGATAACGTAAAAATAAATCATCAACTATTAACGACTTAATACACAGTGTTTTTTTCAAACTACAAGAAAAATCAATCTCAGCTGATAATCCAGTAATGGCAATCTCAAGATTATCTAACTGTAAATGGAATGAGTTTAATTTGATATCCCGCACTAGAGAGCCGCTGCTGTAGTTAATTTCTAAAGCGTCAAAGTTATTGAGTATTGCCAATGTTAATCGAGTGCCCCAAGGGGTAGTCAATAATAAAGCTAACAGGCAAAGTAATATCGCGAGGTACTTTGCAATAGTTAAACTGAACCGGCGAAAAATCATAATTCAGCACCTAAATTAATGTGAATTCGCCAATTTTTATCGTCACCATCAATGCCATAGGCAAAATCAAATTTAACTGCGCCCACCGGAGAGATGTAATGGATGCCTGAGCCTAAAGAGTATACCGGTTCAAACTCACCTTTATTTGCGACACTACCGCCATCAGAAAACAGTGCTAGCCGCCATTTGTTGTTCAGGTAATATTGATATTCAATACTCGCCACCATCAATCGTGTGCCACCTACAACAATAGGAACAGCGGTATCAGGGTCTGATGATGAGGGGATGGTGGAGCCGATAGATTGATAAGCAAAACCCCGAATACTTTGATCGCCACCAGCATAAAATCGTAACGATGGTGCTAATTGGGCATCTCTATCAATATATATAGCGCCTAACTCAGCTCGGGTGACTAGCCGGTGGTTCTTTTTTAAAGTGGTTATGTAATTCCATCTACCGTGCACTCTAAAAAAACTGTTATCTGAGCCAGCATTTAAATGTGCACCTTCAATGTTATAAGTTTGTCGAAAACCAGCACTTGGATCTAGGGCTGAGCCTTGACGAGTTGTTCTAGACCAAGTAACCCCTGGTATAAAGTACTGAACATTATCTTCCTCAGCCCATAGTATATTAGGCGTATCTTCTTCAAAGTCGTACTGCCATGCTTCTTGATGGAATCGCAGGTAAACATTTCTATTCCAATTGTTTTTACTAACCACTTTACCGACTTGTGCTGAGTAAAACTTCGTTGTTAGGTCAGCATAATCATCATTTTCAACGGTTATTTTAAACTGTAATACATCTTCAGTGGGGTGACTTAATGGAATGCTGTAAATAAATTTACCTGTTGGGTTTAAGGTAGAATATTCAATCTTTGTTTCTTGGTAATGGCCATATTTATTGATTTGAGGGGTTCGCCACCCGGCGGAAAGTCGAAATTGTGTATCGGTTGCATAACCTATCCCTAAATCAAACAGATGACTTTTGGCAGGTGTCAGTGAAATGTTAATGGGCACAGTATTAAGGTCAGTATTTTTGTCTTGAATTTTATCCGCAGGTAGCGCTAAAACATTGGAAAAATATTGAGTCGACTGTAAGTTTTGCTGTAACTGGTGAAAGCTATTACTGCTGTAATACTCATTTTCTTTAAAAGGAATTAAGCTCGATAATAGTGCCGGTTCAATATCAAAGTCACTGAAATTAATATCGCCAAATCGATACCGAGGGCCACTTTGATAATTTATATTGATATCTGCATAGCGATAATTCTCTTTAATGGTTATGTTGCTTTCAATTAATTCACCGTTAAAGTAACCTCGTTGTAGGGCTAGTGACAGTAGATCAGACTTTAAGTCTTCGTATTTACCATGGTGGAGCGTATCACCTTGCTCAATGGCTGAGTTATTGATTAAGGCGATAAAAGCGGCATCATTTTTTGCTTCGCCATTTACCTTTATATCAATATTATCGATTAAGGTTGGCTCATTTAGGGTAATTGAAATAATAAGTTGCCAAGGCGATTTTTTGACCTTAACAATAATACTCGCTTGATAGTAACCCAGTGATTGCAAAGCTTTTAAAGTGTTATCTTTGGCAGAATAAATGAATGCTGAACGTTCAAGTTCAGTTTCAGGATTCTTTCCTAAATAAGAGTGAATGTTTTTTTCAACGTCTTTGGGAAGTTCACCCTCAAGAGTGAGCATTAATGTGCTTGCAGTTGCGGAATAACTGAAAACTAAAAGGACAAGCCCCCTGACTAATATGCTATATACGGCATTAAAAATGAGTAATAGTCTATTGAGGAAGGTTGCAGTTATAAAGCCATTAATGAGATATTCGTCCTGAATTTTTTTCACGTAAAAACAGGTGAATACTACGCTATAAATAGCTTTTTGACTATGAGAATGAAAAGCACTCTACGTTATCCATTTAATAACAATACTTTAGTCATTCTCTATTTTGTGGCTTCCCTTTTGATGGGCCGATCGGTTTTATAAATTGTCATGGCTTGTTCTAAACTAATATTGATATTTTTTGCTGGCGTTAACTGCCTGTTGCTGTGTTATTTCACCGTTATTACATTGCATCATAGTGGTTTTATCAATGCTAACGACATTATCTTGGAAACCTGAGCCATCCTCTTCACCTAGATCTTTAAAAATTACCGATAATTGTTCATTATCTAATAGCTTATGATGCAATTTTTGATCATCGCATAATAATTGATAGGTTTGTTTAAGCATTGTTTTATAAAGTTGAGCTCTAGATAAGGGCGACTCAGATGAGTTGCTCATCGTATTGTTAAGTTTTTGATTGGTTATTTGCTGTGATACAGCGGCTTTTTCTTTGATTAATTGGTTCATTTTGTCTTGGTTAACTCTGATTTTTTTATCAATAGCGGATTTTGTTAGTTCATCACTTTGTAAACTTTTGGTCTGCATTGATTGAATTTGTTTTTGTAGAGAAAACTCTTGATGAGCAAGGTTTCTAGCCGTGAAACGTAGTTCTGTTAATTCATCGTTTGATTGGGTATTAGGTAAGTGATTATCACTATGACTATCATGGGAGCCTTGTTGCTGATTGTACTTGTCTTGCGTTTGCGGATTAGTTATTAAGTCGTTGATATTGGTTTCAATGGTAAAAACTAAGCCGTGGTTATACAAATATTGATGGCTTATTTCATTAATACGAAAATCGTCAATGGTACTATTTGCTTGATAGATCTGACTAAGTTGATTACTCACGCTTTGTGCTTGTGATTTAATAATAGCTAAATCAGCACTAAAAGCTGGTGCAGTAACAATAAAAGCACTTAATAAGGCCTTTTTATAACAAGGTTTGAACAACATTTTAAGAACCTTTAATTAGATTTGATCAGATAAAAATGAACCGACCTCAATAAGGGAGCTATTGAAATCGGCTCTGGGAGAAGCAAATTTGATTAATTACTAAATGTTGCTTTTAAGCTGATATTCTCAAACGTTTTATAAGCATATAAGCCAATATGATACGTTTCGCCCGCTGGAACCACTAATTGACAACTTTCTTCGTTGCCATTCGTGTATGGACGACAATCATAAGATCTTTTACTGGGTTGTGAACCTGCTTTGACATATAAATCTGCGTCACCAGTACCACCAGTAATGGTAATAGTTAAACTACCTGCTGCTTGAGGCGTAACTTCAAAGTAACTCCAACTTCTTACTGAAGCATTAACACTGGTATCAAGTAAAACATCAGTACTTGGCTCTGTTGGTGGATCAGTAGGGTCTGTTGGATCTGTCGTGCCACCAGCTAATGTTATTAACCAGTTTTGCCATTCTTGCTGGTAGGTAGAGCCCCAGCTATTAAGGTTAGTTTGATAAGTACTCCAATCAGAAGAACGTTGAGTGATACGCTGGGTGCGAATATCGTCCATATGATTTTCAAACATAAAACGAACACCTAAGTAACCCCAACGGTAAATTTCATCAGAAGTATTACTATAACTAGTATTGAAAACATCAGATAGTGTGCGGTTACTACCACTAGCATTAATCAGTGCTACCGCTTCTGGATTAGTGTCTTCTAGTGAGATGTACTCCCCTAAACCTTCTGACCACCAAACTGTAGTAGAAGGGTAGTCAGAAAATGTACCTCTTAAATTAAAGCGGCCATCAAGATAATGTACATATTCATGTTTTAAATTCCAGATGTGAAATTCAGGACGTAACCAGTCAGCTTCGTGGGCATAAAATGCCGCTTGGTTAGCTGAGTCTGTTTCATCACCTTCAATGTACATGCCGCCGTTATTGGTATTGATACCGAATAATCGACCACCGTAGCGATTATATTGATCGTAATCATCAAAAATAACCATTAACAAATCTTCATTTAAATCGTTGGCAATAGGCAGTTCATTGGTTTCTAAACGTGAATGGAAGTAACCTTCTTCAATACCAACTTGAGTACAAGAATCATCAAACTGAGCTTGTGTCATGTCTTGTGCTCGAAATTTCAAAGTACTACTACAAGTATGAGTAAGAGGTAATACATTTTCTACAGTGGGTTTTCCTGCGAAGGAGCTGGTACTTGCAAATAGTGTTGCAGAGACAATAGCTGCTGATAAAGCGGTAGGTATAAATTGAGTGCGTGGTTTCATGTTACTTCCTAATATTTTATTTTTATCACTTCCTTATTTATATTTTTTTTCAGCATAAATTCCCTTGCATTGATTAATTTATACTCCATAAAAAGTAAGGATGCAATGTATTGTATACAATAGATTGTTTTATCCTTTATTTTAAATAGTTGTTTATACAACTTTAGTTGTTGTTGGAATTGAGAAATATTTCAAGAATAGCGATTTGATAAATTATGTGTATTTCTCATATTCGGGATGAAGTTCCAAATAGTCACACCAAGTACTAAAGTGCCGGTAATTAAATTGGGTATCAGTTGCCTTATACCATTTTGAAGTCATGTATGGGCGCAGTATAAATTTTATTTTTTTACCATCTATTGCAACATAACAAGCTATTGAAGTATTTGTTTTATTGGTAATTTTAACTTGGGCAAAACCTTCCTTGGTTTCACCATGGATAATCGATGTATTCACTTTAGCCTCTAAGAGAGAAGTGAAACAAAGTATGGATAAAGTTAACAATTGGACGAGTTTTGTTCTCATGATTCAATAAATTTAGTTAATAAAAAGGTGAATATAATTATGACTGTAGCTTAATTTAATTACTTTTAATGGTATTTAATTCATATTTACCATTGAAAGTGAATATGGTTGACTCCATAACTTATTTTAATATTATAACAACATGCTCATTATTACATTGTAAAATAAAGCATTAAAAAAAGAGATTAAGTTGATGGCTAATATCGTAGCAATTAAAAAAGACCTGCACCAAAAATTAAAATTGTCAAACAAGAGAAACTTAAAACATGTTGCTGGCCAGCATATTATCCCGGTTAATGCTGCTGAATTTGCTCAGGCAGCAAGTAGTTTCCCTATAGTCATTGTTAAAGACCCTGACTCTGAACGTTTCCGCAGTGTTGCCATGTTGGGCTTAGAGTCTGGTGAAAACTTATATTATCAAGAAGATAAATGGTTAGGTTTATATCTTCCTCAAAGTATTGCTATGGCACCATTTGTTTTGGGTATTGATCCGGATAAAGAAAAAACATTAACGGCTTGTATTGATATGGACAGTGAGTTTGTTGGTGAAGATAAAGATTTGCCTTTGTTTGATGATAAAGGAGAAGAGACCGATGTACTTAAAAACGTACAACAATCGTTAGGTCGTTTATATGATAATGAAAGATTGACTGATAAGTTTATTAAAGAACTTGTTGAAAATGAGTTAATACAAGAGCTTGAATTGAATGTTAATGCAGCTTCAGGTGAAAACAAAAAATTAGTCGGTATCTACACAGTAAACGAAGAAAAAATAGCTGGCTTAGCAGATGATAAAGTTTTAGATTTTCACAAGCGTGGTTTATTTGTTCCTATTCATGCAATGTTAGGCTCTTTAAGCCAAGTAAATCGTTTAGTTCAACTTAGAAATGATTCTGATGGCGCAAATATTAAGGGTATTCAAATTAAACCCGTTAAAGCTGAAGATAAAAAATAATTTTCTTGGCAAGTATTAATTTAAACAAGAGGCTATAAGCCTCTTTTTTATGGCCTAAAAAACAATATAAACATAAAGCTTTAAAAACTAGATATATTTCGACATAATTCAATGATGACAAAAATTAAAAATGCTGAAGCTATTTTAGCGCAGCTGAAAAATCAAGGTGCTTTGACATCGGGTGATTTGGCTCAACTGCTTGACATGACTAGCATGGGCGCACGCCAGCATTTATTACGCTTAGAAAAACAAGAACTAGTCAGTTCATTTTCTCAGAAAGCGGCCGTGGGTCGTCCAAAGCTATTATGGCAACTAACCGCTAAAGCGAATGCTCGTTTCCCTGACCGACATGCAGATTTAACCATTCAAATTATTGATTCGGTAAAGGATATCTTTGGTGAGCAAGGATTAAATAAGTTAATTGCAGATCGGGAAAACCGTATATTACTACAGTATCAGCAAGCATTAGGTGCATGTGAAGGCCTATTATCAAAGGTTACTAAATTATCAGAGATACGTGCAGCCGAAGGTTATATGGCGACAATAGAGAAAGTTTCAGACACTGAGTACTTATTAATTGAAAATCATTGTCCTATTTGTAGTGCTGCTAGTAGTTGTCGAAACTTTTGTCGTTCAGAGCTTGATATTTTTCAGCAGTGTTTTGGTAAAAGTTATCTAGTAGAGCGAGATGAATATTTATTTTCAGGTGGTCGGCGTTGTTCTTATCGTATAAAAGAGTTATTTTCTGTTAAAATTTAACAGAATGTTGTTCATGTGATAGGTTATGAGCAGGAAACTTGTTGATGAGATGTTAAAACGAGGATGAAATGGTAGATAAAGAAAAGCTTTCAAAGGATTTTGAAGAGCAAATACAAAGCTTAGCGGGTGATATTTATATTCAAGTAGAAGAAAAGGTTTCTTCTATGGTAACTTCGCTAGTTGCTAGCCAGGAGCTCACTAACGAAAAGGTTGAGCTGCATACTCATTATATTTCATTAAAAGAATCTCAGCAAAAAACTCAAATTGAGAGTGAACAAGAAAAAAAATTATCAGCACAGCAATTAGAAAACGCTAAAAAAGAGCAAGTGCAACTCAATGAAAAGTTAGTTGCCAGTGAAACGGAAATTAAAAACCTTAAAGAGGTTAATGGCTCTAAGCAATCAGACAGTGAAGTCGTTCTTAAAGAAAAGTTAGATGAGATCAGTGCGTTAAATATCAAACTTGAAGCTTTTATCAAACAAGAGCCGGTAACCATCGAAAAAATTGCGGCCTCAGAAAAACAAATTCAAGAGCTTGTCACAAATAAAGCTAAACTTGAGCAGTCAGAAGCAACTTTAATTAAATCTGACTCTGCTAAGGTTGTTGCCCTCGACTTACAATCAAGACAAATCTCAGAGCTTCAACTTCAAGTTAATAATGCGAATAGTGAACTAGAGCAAGCTCAATTAGAACAAAGCAAGCTAATAGCAACAAAAGCTAATGACTTAGGTCAAGAAAAGCAACAAGTTATCGAGCTAAACGGTAAAGTTGAAAAACTTAATGAACAAATAAAATTATCAGAAGATAAACAAAAACAAGTTATTGAGTCTGAAGAGCAACATAAGAAACAGACAATTAGTCTCAATGAACAAATCACTCAGCTAACAGAGCAACTTGAAGTCTCAGCAGAAAAACAAAAGCAAGCGAGTACTTCTGCCGATGAGCAACAGCAAGTAACTATTAAAGCATTGAATAAAGAGCAAGATGCATTAATTGCCATTATAGCAACTCACAAAGAAAAAGAATTCGCTAATGAAGAGGCGTTAAAGAAAAATAATAATGAAGCAGATAATACCAAACAACAAATAGAAAAATTAACCTCGGAATTAGTTACAGAAAAACAAAAGCTTGATGAGCAACTTAAGCAGTTACAAACATTAAAACAAGAAAATAGTGAGCAAGACAAAAATCAATCGGTTGCTACGGATAAAGTTAGCGCTTTAGAGTCTGCCAACTCAGAATTGCAAATGCAACGAGATAGTCTGCAAGTTGAACAGCAAAAAAGTAATGATAAATTACAGCTTGTTGCTAAAGATTATCAAGAGCAAATTAGTAAACTTAATGATAAGCAATCAGTTGAAGAAAAAAGATTTATTACGGATAGTCAGTTACTTAAAGACTCTCATGTTGCTTTAGAAACTGAAAAACAAACCTTACAAGCTCAACTTAGAGAGTTACAAGAAAAAGTTGATGGTAACGAAGCGGACTTAGCAAACAAACAAACAAGCGCAGACCAATATCAAGAAAACTTAGTATCTCTTGAAGCGCAGCTTAAAGAAGCGAAAAGTGATTATAATAATACTCAACAACGTATTGATAATGCCAAAGCTAAGTTTGATAGCGATAGCGATCAAGCTCGGGAAACCATTAAATATCTTCGAGATGAAAATCATGAAATTACCACCAAATATGAACAACGTGTTGGTGAGCTAGAGGATAAATTAACTGAATTTAGACTACGTTTTGAATATGCACAAAGGCAACTTGCCAAAAACGAAGGTTAAGATCAGCACACCCTAGGCACTTATCATAAAGTGCCTTTTTTATGTCAGGGTGACGGTATTATGCAATTTCAAGAATTAAAAGAAGTTGTTATATTTGTCGTTAAGTGAATACTTCATCCTGCCGATTAAAATTATTATAGAGTTTTATTATTTTGACTATACACTTATCATTAAAAAAATTAAGTCAGTGGCAACAAATTACCTTTTGTGGTGCTCTTTTAGAGCGCATGTTACCTAATTATCAAATGTTCAGCGAAGCTGAAAACTTTGGTGATTATAAAGTGATTCGTAATCAACTAGATTTAATTTGGCAATGGTTAGATAAAAACAATCGTTGTAAAATTAATTTCTCAGCACAACTAATAAAATTGGAAGAGCAAACCCCTAACCCTGAACATTTTGATTCTTTTGGGGTATTCCCCGCCCTCGATGTTTGCATGGCACTGATGTCTTTATTGCAAGCAATGCAAGACAAAGATGATGAAGGTATCATCAATGTTAGTCGTTTATCTGAAAACAGTGTCCGTTTTTATGTTGAGCTGCTATTGGCTGAAGAAATGGCTGAAGATGATGGTGACATTACCATTGATGACATCAACCAACACCCCCTGATGCAGTGGGAAGTTGCTACTCAAGATGAACTTTTTAATTTTATTCATGATTGCGCAGAAAACAAAAACAGCTGCATTAAAGCAAAAGGTTTGGTACTAGAGGAAGGACTGTCAAATTTAGGTATTGAAATCTAGCTTTATTGAGCTGATATTACTCTTATTGCAATTGATAAAGTCGGTAACTTACTTGTCCTGCTATTTTTTCTTTTAATAGTGACCAATTAGCGGGTAATTGTTGTGAATTATCATTTGCTTCCATTTCAACATAAATTAATGCATTGGCTGCCAGCCAGCCGTTATTGAGCAAAGCGGCACATTGCTCGGCAAGTTGTTTATGAAATGGCGGATCTAAAAATATTAAATCGAAAGGACTGATGTTTTTCTGCAAAAAGTCCAAAGTATCGGTCTGTTTTATGATGGCGTTGTCCGCTTTTAATAATAACTTGTTTTGTTCAAGTTGCTTGGCTGCTTGTTTATTTAATTCTAAAAGCAAGACCTCTTTTGCGCCACGAGAGATCGCTTCAAAACCTAAACTGCCAGAGCCGGCAAAACAATCTAAACATTTTGCGTCTTGAATATAGGGCATTAACCAATTAAAAACGGTTTCTTTTACTCTGTCAGTGGTTGGTCTTAAACCATCAGCCATTAGTACGGGTAATTTACGACCTCGGTGCTTTCCTGCAATTATTCTGATACTGCCTTTAGCTGTATTTTTACTTGGTTGATTTTTTGTATGATTCATATCACTGACAGCTTAATTTTTAGGTGTTACTATAGCCGCAATTATAACCTTATCCCCGCTTTGATTGAAAAAAATTTATGTCTAAGAAAAAAGGAATGTTCTCTTGGTTAGGTTTAGGTGGCCAACAAGAGAAAGAAGTTAAAGAAACAACCCCTAATGAAGAAACAAACTCTGAAATAATAGAGCAGTCCGCTGTTGAATCTTCAACACAGAGCAATGAAGGTGAAATTAAAGATGATATAGACAAAGAAAGTATTGATGAGTCTATCAATACAGTTGTTAATGATTTGCCAGAGCCAGAGCCAGAGCCAGAGCCAGAGCCAGAGACAGAGCCA